>JAYSYF010000310.1:0-3377 GCA_043716655.1 Bdellovibrionales bacterium
TTTTGTCCTTCGCCAGAATCGAAATCATTCGTTCACGGTTCACTACGTTCGCCGAACCTGAACATTTCGAAATCATAAACTGCGGACTGCTTTGCAAGACCGGCTGCGGTGTCGCGTGTCCAACCGATGTACCAGTGATTCGCAACCGAAGCTTCTCGCCGAACTCGCCGCTGAGTGCCGCTGATTCGATTGTCGTCAGAGACACATCTTCTTTCGGCTTGATTAAGCTTAGGTAACTATCGAGCGGGATGGTCACTGTCGATTCGGCACCACTTCTATCGGCCGCTGCGAACTGAGTACCGAAACTGACGACAGCAACAACGATTGCGAATGATAGTTTGAACAAGATTTTCATTAAATGCCCTCTGTAACTTTAGCCGCAACCTGAGGGTAATTTTTTCTGATCACTGAAGTAGTCCAGAGTGCTTGTAGATAGGCGCCCGGTAGCTCGCGACAAAAGTCGTGGTTAATAACCGGACCAGCCATTGGACGAAACGGTTTTTAAATAATTATAAGGTGATTCAAAATGCGGTGATGAGAATTCTGACCGCGACCTTCGTTTTGTTAACTATCACCTTTTCGATGTCGGTCGCGATTTCCGCCGAAGAAATCGCCCGTGCATCTGACAAGCTTCTTCCGCCCTCACCTATTCAGTCAGCCGAACTTGCGCTGTTCAAATTGGGCCAGGTGAATGAAGCCGTCATCGCTTTAAACTCGATCCCTGCGCCTGAGTCGTGCAGCCGATCGCAGGTTTCTGTTCCTCGCGCGGTTCCGCAAAAGTCCATTGCGGTTTGCATGTCAGCAAGTGACAAGACCGACATGAAAACTTTCAACGTCACTTCCTTCGAAGCAGAGATCGACGACGGCTTCCGCATTAAAAAATCCTCAATCGAAGTCAGTTCTGGAAGTGGAACGCGCCGGCTGGAAAGAGAACTCGAAATTTTGTTCGGCGAAGAAATAAAACTAGATCCTGCATTCCGTGATGCGGCCGAATCGACATGTCGAGGAGTACTTCAGACTGAGCTCAAGCGCATGATGAAAGGAGATCTCAGCTCTTTTCGCTGCAAGGTGATCCCGACGGAACGTGCGGGATCTGCGTCCGAAAGCAAGAGGTCGTTAGAAGAACAATTCGCGACAGGCATCAGTGCGACACCCCCTGTCGGCGGCATCTTTGCAAATCCATGGATTCAACTCGACGGATTTCAGAAAAACCTTGGGCGTTCTTTTAGTCCGCTGGAAACCGAAACGACTGTTCGAATTAGTACACCAGCAAAAATTTCGGGCGCAAACGTGAAACCTTTTATCGGTGTTACACGTACCAAAGACGCACTTGACCGCAAAAACCAGAGCATCCTCAATGGCCTCAAGGAAGCTCAGTTCGCAGTGGGTGTCACGATGGAGTGGAAGTAGCGGCACGTTCGTCGTCTTTTTCCGAACGAAACGGATAGAGATGCTGGCGAATCGGGCCGAAGCTGATGTTAACGTTGGCGTGATTAAGTACGGCCTGCACGCCGACAAAAATCACGTACGCGTTGATGACGTCAGCGGAAAATCCGAGCAGAAAAATCGACGCGAATACTAACGTCCGGGTCGCTAAGATTTCAAATAGATGAAGACGCGATCCCGAGAGCCAGTCCATCGCAGCTGGGCTATGATGAATCGAGTGAAATTTCCACAGAGCCGGCACCTCGTGCATTGCCCGATGTCCCCAGTACTGCATGAAATCAGCGACGAAGATCGCGACGGCAAACTGCACGATCTTGGGAAACGACTGCACGAAGATTTGTACATTCGCGGATATCGCCCAGCCAACAAGCGTCGCCGAGAATTTCGTGACGACCAATAAAACATAGCTAATCAGCAAGTGATTAAACGCGAAGAAAACGAGATCTTCATTCCACTCCGGACGCAAGATCGCTTGATCTTTTTTGTGCGGAAAAAGCTTCTCCAGAAAAATGAATATCAGAGTACTCGAGAGCAGATCGAGAACAAGCCAATCGAGACCAAATGAAACTTGCGAACTCTCGAAATCTCCCACTTCAACCGTCGACCCTCCGAGTGCCTGTGCGATCAGTGTCAGCACGATCCCGGCGAAGCCCATGCGCTTCCGTTTTGAGAGAAAAAACGTCAAAGATCCGAGAAAAACAGATAGAAACATTGCACCGCGAAGCACGTGCCGCATCGTCTCGATGTCATAGCTTCGGCGCAGTTCGGGTGTCGTGAGATACTCAGGAAAGTGAAAGCAAAGCACGCCGCCGATACAAAGCGCCCCCAAAAAAAGGGAGAGCGAGCCGCTAATCTTACCTTCACCTAAACGGTATCCAGAAGCAGACATAACAAGATCCCCCACCGAACTCTTTTCGGTGAACCACCGAACTCTTTTCGGTGAACCAACGAAGACGCGTGAGGAAATCTCAGCAGGCCGGAAGTCCGGAGGCCAGACCAAAACGAAGAGTGCGATCGCGCAGCGATCAAAGTGACGAGTGCGATCGCGCAGCGATCAAGCACCAGGCACAGCCAGCGAGCAACCAAGAGCCGACCCTTCGAATGGAGGAGCAAGCCTGCGACGAGCCGGGTGGGGACCCGGCGTAGCGACACCAACAGACAAAATTAAAAAAGCCGACCAATCTGGTCGGCTTCTTTCATTTTGGTACCCGGGACAGGACTTGAACCTGCACACCTTACGGCACTAGATCCTAAGTCTAGCGTGTCTACCAATTCCACCACCCGGGCATAAAAGACGGCGATACCCATCGTGTATCAGAGCCGGCTATCGAGGATCAAGCGATCCCGATGTTTGTGATGCAAATGCCAGGTTATTCTCTTGCTCAGAGAGGAACACGTTGTAGGCGCCAAATGGGGTAATAGTGGTCTCGAGAACCTTACCCGTGCGTGCATCGCCTAGATTCACCTGACCGCGCAGGAAAGCGATCATCGTGGCTCGGAGTCCGCCATTGGCATTCGAATTTCGGCGCAAAAGTCCAACGAACCCGCTCACAGGAGCAACGAAGGTTACGCGTTGTTCACTTTCCGATATCTTTGCTGTCATTTTTTTCACAACGTTAAAGTCCGGAGTATAAGCGATAAGTTCAAGAGTCGAAAATTCGACAAATCCATTCATGGCATTTACGAGACGGCCTTCGAGATTCGATTTTTCGAATGCTAAAGTTCCCGCCCGCTCAACGCATTTCAAAGTCTCGAATTCGATCGTGACTTCAACGTTGCCTTCTTTGATGACTCCACTTTGTTTGGTGATTCGGTAAGCGGGACGACCGGCATCGGCACGATGATCACAGCGCATGACTTGACCATCCATCGTCTTTAACGCCTTCACTCGCAAAGGAGCATTCGCTTCTGCATTCAGCGCGACCGATGTA
>JAYSYF010000032.1:0-7299 GCA_043716655.1 Bdellovibrionales bacterium
TGCGGCTTTCCGCTGCGCATGGGAACTTCAGATTTAGTGATTCTAAGAAAACGGTCGCTTGAAGCAAGCGACGACATTCGATCTTTAATGATCGAGCGAGCGAATCGTTGGATGTCGGGAGTCTCGAGCGTTTTTGAAACCGCGTGACGCCGCAAACAGCTTTGAAACTCGGGAACCTCGGGTTTGAAACCGTCGAGCGACTTTAGCAACGGATCGAACTTCGCTTTGTACTGCTGCCATTGATCGCACGAAAACTTTTTCGGTTCGCAAACGTTCGTTCGAAGATTGCCAAGTGCTCTACCGAATGAACTATTTTGTTGAAATAAGTAGTGTGAACGATCGATGGCAAGCGCATGACCCATTTCATGGGCAACTGTTTGAATGATGTCCTCGCTATTAAAGTCGCCCGCGCAGACCGTCAAAATGTTCAGGTGGCTATAGTAGTAAGCATTCACGGTTGTCGACGAGCACTCTTCGTTTGAAATTGCAGGTATGGCTCCGGGGAGAACTATTTTTATATCCGAAACCCGTTTCGTCCATTCGGCCTTCAGTCTTGCGGGGACGTCGAGCTTTCCGATCATCCGAACATAGCTAGATTGCAGCCTCTGAAAACCGCTTTCGACTTTTTTCCAATTGGCATCGTCTCGCCAGATTGCGCGCGAGATTTCGGAAATCAAGTTTCTCCTGATCCTACGGCTTTCAAGCGAGAGCTCGATCGGCATCATTCGATCCGAGATTTGATGGTAGCCCGGATACTTCAGAATCATTCTCGTCAGAATCGTCTCATTGAGGCTTGCCGACCAGATTGAGCCGAGTTCGTAATCGATTTTTTCAATCTGCATGCGATTGGCGATGCTCATCGATTTCCGCGATTTTCGACTTAAGAATTCCTGAAGCTTCGAAAAGTATCCGTCTTGCGAAAGCGAGCGGTAAAAGTCTCGGGGCAGGAAACGTTGATTGCGAATTTTAGCTTTCGAGTACTGAAAGAACACTTGGGTGAACTCGTTGACGGTTTCGCCCTGCAATACTTTGGTATTCGTTCTTGAACCTTTGCTGCGTTTTACTTCGAGGTTGCCAAGAACCTCTGGCGAATAAAGATAGTTGCAATACGAATCGAGCAGAAATTTACATTTCGGTTTTTCTTTTTGCTGATGAAAGCTGTCAGCCGAGAATGTTTTAAGCGGTTGAGTCTCGACGTCATCTTCTTCTTCAAGTGAAGAACATGAAGTTACCACCATTAAAAAGGCAGCGAGACAAACAGCGACGCTGGCTGTGAATGGTAACTTCTGAAATGCCGAGTTCCGTTTTAAACGATTCACGGTAAAAAAAGTTTTCTCTCTTCAGCGGTCGGAGCACGACACGATTCGCGTTTGCCGAAAAGTTTGAAGCGGTTGCGCGCGACAATGTCATAAACCAGGTCACGGAGCGGTCGCGGGAAAACACGCAAGCCTCCAGCTAAAGCCGCCCATTGGCTTCCAAGTTTGCTCGTGGCGAACAGCAAGGCGTCGCTTTTTGAATACTGTGCAGTGATTCCGCGTATTGAATCGCGGCTGACGACGACAACCGATTCGAGATCGTTTCGTTGTTTTTCATCGAGTAGGGTGCGAGCCGTTTCGCCTTGTAGTGGCGAGTAGACTAGTTTTCGATCGCGATCTCGCTCAATCAGAAAATCGACGGAACTGCTGCAGAGACCGCAGTAGCCATCAAAAAACACGATAGTTTGAGTCTCGCTTTTTTCCAAGGTTTCCCCTTTTTTAGTCTAACATTTTTAACGAGTGACCAGAGAGAACAATGGCGAGAATCAATCCTCCGATGAGAATTCGATAAACTCCAAACCAGAAAAACCCGCGTCGCTCGAGAAACCCTATAAACGACTTGATCGCGAGAATTCCGACGGCAAATGACACGATGTTGCCGACGATCAAAATAGGTAGGGTATCTCGAGTGAGATGGGGCCCCATTTTCATGAGTTTATAGGCAGTTGCTGCGGTCAGCGTAGGTACGGCCAAAAAGAACGAAAATTCAGCGGCTGTCTTCCGACTGTATCCGAGTGCGAGGGCGCCAGCGATCGATGCTCCTGATCGGGAGACTCCTGGTACGAGTGCTAGACACTGCGCGAGTCCGATTAGAACGCCGTCTTTGTAAGGTAGGCTTAAGCCATCTTGTTCGAGATTTATTTTCTCGAAATGTTTTGCGAGTCGGTCGAAAAATAAAAGTACGACGCCACCAATCAGCAGCGACCACCCGACAACTGTGACATCACCGAGCAGCGCGTCGATTTTTTTTCCGAACACCAAACCAAAAAATGCCGCCGGCAGAAACGAAAAAAACAGCAGCAGGTAAACGGAAGGACCTCGACGAAGGGCCGAGAATAATCGCTCACGGTAAACGACGAGGACCGAGAGAATTGCTCCGAACTGCACGATGACCGTATAGTCCTTCACGAATTCATGGCCCTCAATGCCCATGAGCGCGGAACCAAGGATGATGTGACCGGTGGAGCTGACAGGAAGATACTCGGTAAGACCTTCGATGACCGCTAAAATCAATGCCTGCCAAAATTCCATATGGTTCAATACTAAGCATGAAACGTTTGAACGACACACTCTTTTTGGAAGCTCTTAAAAGTCGCACATCGGGCTCGCGTGGCGAGTATCGTGCATTCTTCTCTAGCTTTCTCGGCGGCGTCACGACGGAGATACATCACATGGTCGTGCCTGTTGACGATCATATGGTGCATAGGGGCGACGCTGTTTTTGAAGCTGTGAAATTCGTCAACGGCGATGTCTATGCACTTGAACGACATCTTGAACGGCTCGAAGTTTCAATGAACTCGATTTCTTTAAAACCGCCGATGTCGCGTGTTGAGCTGACCGAAACGATACTTGGAACAATACGAGTCAGCGGCCTCAAGACGGGACTTGTTCGATTGTTCATTTCGCGCGGTCCCGGTGGATTTACGACGAATCCGTTTGAAACCATCGGCACACAAACTTACTGCGCGATTACGACTTACAATGCTCCGGCTCAAGCCAAATACGAGCAAGGAGTAACTACGGGTCGTTCCGTGACTCGTGTAAAAGAAAGTTTTTATGCTCGAACGAAGAGCTGCAATTATCTTCCAAACGTCATGATGAAAAAAGAAGCGTTGGATCGGAAGATCGATTTCGTCATCAGTCATGACGAAGATGGATTTATCGCGGAAGGTTCGACCGAAAACTTTGCGTTGATCGACAAAGACGGAAAACTCGTCGTTCCAAGTTACGACCGAATTCTTCGCGGAGTCACCGCGGTACGTGCTCTTGAACTAGCAGAAAAAATTGGGATCGGTGCTGCGAACCGTCGCTTTAAAGAGGCTGACGTGCGAAGTGCCAAAGGTGCGGTCATGTTAGGTACAACGATCGACGTGTTGCCGGTTGCGGCGTTTGAAGATCACCGCTTCGACGGTGTTCCTCAGGAGACGAAAAAGTTGATGGCTGCATTTGCAGAAGACGTGAAGTCCGGGCCGCTGCGCACGAAGTTCTGACCACTCTGTGATGGATACTTACCGACGCACGGCCGATCCGCAGCTGACAATTTCGTTGCGACTCCGTCGGCTTACTTTTTCGCAGTGGTTTTGGCGCAGCTTCCGCTGTTGCAAGCGACTTCAGGTTTTTCAAGCGCCTGGCATGTTCCCATCATTCCCTGGTTTGCAGCCGTATCCATCTCGTTGATCGTTTTTGTAAGATCGGTGAGGGCGTCCTGCATTTTCGCTTTAGTGCCTTTGCTCAGAACAATAAATTCCGCAGGACCGCCGCAGGCTTTGACACCAAGAGGCAACGCTTCGCAATCGAGCGAAATTTTGCAGGGAACTTTGTGTTCTGCCATCAACGCGTCGAGTTCGGCGCGATAGGCCTCGCGAGTTACTTTCCTTCGAGGCTGAGGGGTTCCCCCAGGATCGGCCGCTTCGACCGAAGCCGAAAATAACAGACCGGAAGTCAAAATTGCCATACCGAGAAGAGTAAAACTCGTTAAATGCGAATGTTTCATGAGCTTTAGTTCAACATTTATCCAGTTTCTTGTACAATGAGTTTTCCGATGTTGGGGGCACTGCTTGAGCGAGCCGTTAAATAAATCTGAAGGCGACCTGAAATCCGGTGAATCGGCGGTACGTCCGTCCAATCGACGCAAACGCCAGAAGATGAAAGATCGCGATTCAACTTTCTGGAAAGTTTTGAACGCCGCTCTTGAGCTCGACTTTCGTAAAGGCAATCTCAAGTGGACGATGTCCGAACTCTCGCGAAAATCCGGGATCACTCGCAGCTTAATTTATTACCACTTCGGACGCTCCAAAACGGCGATTTTAAGTGAAGCGATCAACGTGATCGGTGAAGAGATCATCGCCACTGGTCCCGATCGTGTGGCACTTTGGAGAGACGGCAAGTGGGCCGAAACAGTGAAACTCTCGCGGGAAGTTGCGATGCAAGCTCCGCATCTCTGCAATTTTTATTTGTTGCACCGGGATCGTCCGACTGAAATCGGACAGGCGATTCGAAATCTCGAGAGCGCTTACTTAAAAAAGCTTCAGAAACTATTTCCCGAACTTCCAGCAGCCGGCATCAAAGCGCTGTTCGCATTCTTTTTCGGAATCTGTTTTGCTCCGCACGTCGATGATGAAACGGTGACGGTGGCAATTCAGGGTCTGCGTAAACTGACGCACAGATGATCGGTTTTGAATTTCACCCATCGAAAAAATGGCAGGCCGCGAGAGCGGTATTCGCGAGCGTTTTCGTGTTCGTCGCAATTGTCGTCATGATTTTCACAGAAGAAAAGCCGGCCGAGATTTTTAGTCAGAAGCCGGCGCTTTTCTTTGCGGGTGTTGCGTTTCTCGTTTTTTCGCTGATTTTGATAGCGCAGTTGCATCGTGTCCTCTCGACTCGCTTTGTTCTCGAGTTTACCGAGAAAGCGATCATCGACCGTCGAAAGCGGCGAGTGCGCGAGATTCCTTACTCACTTGTCGAAATTTTTTCGCCTGAACCTCAAGAACTGTTTTCGCAAGAGGTTTCGATTGCTGAAGCTCGGGCAAAACTCGAAATGGAAGAATTCATCAGCGTCAGCTGCCGCCTGCGAATCGGCCGCTTGCAAGACGACCAGTCGGTCAGTGACGATTTCGTTTTCTTCGAAAAAGTGCAGACACCGGACTTCGAAATGCAGAAACGTATTGTCGATTTGTTGCGAGCAAAAATCTCGCGCTTCGAACAGTTAGTCCAAGACGACGACATAGGCTTCGGCGACGACGAAACAAACTCGTGAACGCGCGCGAGCCCGCTTCTTTCACATGATCGCTACCGACCGCGACACTGACTTCGCGAACCTCTGGCCGCGATGAGAATCGGCCGAGATAACCGCGCCGTCGCTGAAAGCAGGGCCATCCACCTCGTTAATCCCCGCGGCTTCACTACGAACCGGCTCTGAAACAGCTCACCCAGCGCGCTGGCCAAAGTCCACTCTAACGAGTTCGCGAATTCCCGAGGCTACACTTCGAAGTCGCTCCTCGCTACATTCTCCCCAGCGCAGAGCACGAATCGTCGTGTACAAATTGCCTTTGTACCATCGTTCACTTCGAAATTGAATCTGGCAAACTAAGTCGAACACTGCGCGAGTAACGGTGAAGCTTCGGGCTCAGAAGTCCACGCAGCTCCGTCTTTTAAAAAGCGAGAAAAGCGCTTACAGTGGTGAGCTTTTGAAAACTCGCGCAGGTCGCAGTCGCGCGCGCCCACTCGCTGTCAAAGAGACGATGCACCTCGTGCTTCGTTCGACGCAGGCGAAAGGCGAATGGTCGTTCAAGCGCCCAAAAAACGAGGCGACGATCAATCGAATCGTCGAAAAGTTTGCGAACAAAAATGGCGTGCGCGTGGTCTCGCTGGCGAACGTTGGAAATCATCTGCACATGCAAATTCAGCTAGGGAATCGCTATCGATATCGCGCTTTCATTCGTGCGATTACGGGTGCCATTGCAATGGCGATCACCGGGAGATCTCGTTGGTCGGGTGGAACGCAACAAGACTCGAAGGGCTCGCGACAGGAGTCGGGTGGCTCGAAACGTCGCGGTGGCATCACGGGCGACGAGCGGCGGAAAAAATTTTGGGACTATCGGCCGTTCACTCGAATCGTGCAGAGTCTGCGCGCGGTTTTAAATTTGCAGGATTACGTAAGAGTTAATCAGCTCGAAGGCGCAGGCTACGCGTGCTCGGATGCGCGGTTCATGCTGACGGTGGAAAGAAAATACGAACGCGAACGACTCGAATGAGAGAAGTCGCGATTTTTCGTGAGTTAAGCAATTGATCGCGGTTTGTCGCGCGCATCTAGTCGCCGGCTCCGCGGTGCTTAGCTCGCGGTTTCTAAGCCGCGTCAGTCGGCCGGCGACCCCAGCCGCCGATTTTCGGTTTATCTCTTTTCAGAGCGTAAATGAGAATTGCGATCGAGCCGACTAGCATTCCGACGGACAGCCACTGACCTCGGGTGAGCCCCATGAGCTGATAGCCGATGTGTGCGTCGGGCATTCGAAATTGTTCGGTCAGGATGCGAACGACAGCGTAACTCGTGAGCCAGATGCCGCCGACGACTCCGGGCTTTTGCGGTTTTCTCCAGACGATTGCGACGATAAAGAAGAGCAGAAGTCCTTCGAGTAAAGCTCCGTACAACTGATACGGATGGCGTGCGGTGAGCGCCATTTGAAGCGCATCGATAACGGTTTGCGTGTGAGTCTCGGAGGCAGCGATTAATTTCTGAATAACGCCCTGAACTTCCGCGCGAGCGGCCGTACTTGTTCGAACTTTCGAGGCGATGTCGAGCCAGCGAGCCGAGTCGACGCCCACGGCATTCGCTGCCGCTGCGAGACGCGGAAGCAAATCGGGCGCTGAGTCGGTGATCGATTTTTCAGCATCGTATTTCAGCCAAAGAAAAGCTTCGGTCGGAAACTTGACAGCCCAATTTGCACCGAACGATGTCGCTGATTCAATCGGTCGACCGTAGAGTTCGCCATTCATAAAGTTCGCGATTCGCCCGGCGGCGATGCCAAGCGAACCACCTAAGGTCGTGAGGTCTCCGAGATTCATCCAATCGAACTTATTTCTTCTGGCGAAGAAGACCGCAGCGAGAATAATTCCGAGCATCCCGCCGTGCGAAGCCATTCCGCCTTCCCAGACGCGAAGCACACCCCAAAACGGAAACGATGCAGAAAAATCGGTGAGTAGTTCTTGGCTATAAAACAGGGCATAGCCGACTCGACCACCCAACATTGTTCCAAGGACAACGGCC
>JAYSYF010000311.1:0-3365 GCA_043716655.1 Bdellovibrionales bacterium
CCGATCTTTGCTCCCGCCGACGGAATCGTCAGCTTCGCGGGCTACGACCCTGGATATGGAAAACTCGTGTCGATCGATCACGGTTACGGCGTCGTGACACGATTCGGTCACACCTCGCAGATTTACGTCGAACTCGGACAGAAAATTAAACGTCGCGATATCATCGCAGCGGTTGGTTCAACGGGCCGTTCGACAGGTCCTCACTTGCACTATGAAGTCCGCGTCAATGACGTACCGGTCGACGCATCTAACTACATCCTTGATGAGTGATTCACACCGAGCTAGTTTGACTACGAATAAGGCGGCTATCTAGTCGCCTTTTTTTTGAAACCAAGTCATCGGAGTTCTCAATGCGTACTCTTTCTGAAGATAAAATCGCGCCACACGCAAAAGCTAAGATCCAAAGCTTTCATCAGCCGATCGTTGAAGAAGTGAAGAAGGCAGTCGCTTCGCACAAAATTGTCGTCGTCGGAATGAAGCAGAATCCTGTCGTCAAATCGGCACGCAAGTTTTTGGATGATGAGGGTCTCGAGTTTCATTACCTCGAGTACGGAAGCTACATGTCGATGTGGAAAGAGCGACTCGCGATTAAACTTTGGAGTGGCTGGCCGACGTTTCCTCAAGTTTTCATCGAAGGCGTTTTGATTGGCGGGAACGCAGAACTGCAAAAGCATCTGACGACGAAAAACAAATCGTAAGGTGTCGTGAGGCGCGGTCACGCTTGCGAATCTTGACGCTTCGACGCGGACCGCTTCCGCTGCGGAAGCGACACGCGTCAGAGGCGAAAGTCTGCGCCCTTTCAATCCAAATGTTTATTGTACGACGCCGACTGCAGGACTTGGGTAACTCAGGAAATTGCATGAGGCCGATGTTCCGTTGCTTAGGCTTAAAGCGGCGAATAATTCTGCCACGGCCTTTTGCTTAAACTCGTCTCTCATCATCGCTGGGCGCTGATTATCAACGGCTCGAACGTAAATAAACATGCTCTTGTCGAATATGAGCGGATAGCCCATTGGCTCGATGTTGACGCCACTGACGGCCGACATAATTTTCAAGAGATTCGCTTTTGAGATCTTCGAAAGCTCAAGGCTCACGCTGAATTCGCCGTCCACCAAGTCCATGCCGCTCTCGCTCCAGCAGTCGGCGATTTCTGGTGGCGTAGCAGGTGCCGTAGTTGCGCCGATTGCGGCGAACGAGAATGTAGTTCCGATCAAAAGGGTGGCGATCAGGACGGGGAAGTTCAAACGTGTCGTCATAAATTCTCCATAAATTTTTTAATCATCAAATTCTTTGGGATCAGTGCGTTCTCGATGCGCCTGTTCTACAGAGTTGCGAAACGGTATCAATGCAATTCAAGGTCTTCGGTTGAATTCCTTTAACTGGCTGTTAAAGGAAAGCTTGTCATCAAGCATGGAGAATTCTGCGGTGAAACAGAGATCGGCCCCTGACGTTTGTATGTATCAAGATTATCGCGCCTACCTCCGCGACTTCTATGACGTGAAGAAAGCCTCGGACACTTCGTTTTCGTTCAAGCGGTTTTCTGAGTCGGCTCAATTGGCGTCGCCCAATTATTTAAAGCTGGTCATGGATGGCGAACGTGCGCTGACGGTGTCCAATATTCACCGTTTTGCCGAGGCCCTGGAATTAACTTTTGAAGGTACACAGTATTTTGAGGCGCTCGTCTTACGGGACCAGATTAAAGAACCGAAGCACAAGGCCTACTACTCGGCGAGATTGTCGGAGTTTCGTCGCGCGCGACCAAAGAGTCTCACGCGGAAGTCCGCATCGACCACGTTACTCGCCGAACCGTCGGCAATGGCCGTCGTGGTTTGTCTCGATCAACTGCCGGTGGAAAACGCTGTGACGACAATCGCCGCGATGACGGGCGTAAAGCCGGAGGTCATTCAAAAGATTATCGCTACACTCCTGCGCGAATCTTTGCTCAAAGAGACGGGCGGGAAATACTCACTCACGGAAGAGTACATTCGTTTTCAGGATCGAAAATCGAAGAATTCGAATCAAAAACTTTATGTCCGGGCGCAGATTGAGAATTCGATTCGGGCACTCGACACACAATACGCGAACGAAGCAAAGTTCTACTGCCACACATTCACGATTTCGCTTCATTCGTTTCAAATTCTTCAAGATAAAATTGCTGGGTGGATCGATCAGCTTATGGGCCAGACGAATTTGGAAAAACCCGAGCGGGTCATTCAAATGAACGTTCAGCTATTTCCGTTTGGCAAAGCAACTCGTTAGCGCGATTCGCTGTGACCGCGGCGCCGCGGTTTCCGACACGATCTTAATTGCACGGTTCTTTGTTCCCGTGCGGTGAGTTTATTTTGCAAGCAGCGATGAGAGCGGCTCCGTCGATAATCACCCGTCGATTAGGGGTGGCGATCACTCAACGATGACGAAAAAAAACCCCGCGTCTCCGCAGGGTTTTTTCGGAAGCCGGAGCAAGTCCGGAATCGAAGAGTGACGATTAGCGCTTCGAGTACTGGAAGCGTGCGCGAGCGCCTGCTTGCCCGTACTTTTTACGCTCGACCATACGAGGGTCACGAGTCAGGAATCCAGCTTTCTTGAGCGTTGGACGAAGTGTTTCGTCGTACGCAACAAGAGCGCGAGAGATACCGTGTCGGATTGCTCCGGCTTGGCCTGTTTCGCCACCACCAGCAACGGTGATGTAAGCGTCAAACGTAGTTCCGTTTGAAGTCATGTTCAGTGGCTGGAGGATCATCATTCGCGAAGTCGCTTTTGATAGATAACCTTCAGCTGGGCGGCCGTTGATAACAACTTTGCCCGAACCCGATTTAAGAAACACACGCGCTGCAGACGTCTTACGACGGCCAGTTGCGTAGAAGAACTTCGAAGCTTTTTTCTCTTTAGCTGCTGCCATGTTTGTTCCTACTTAATTTCGAGTGCAGTTGGTTTTTGAGCGGCGTGCGGGTGATTTGGGCCTTTGTAGGCTTTCAGCTTCAAGAGAAGTTGGCGAGCCAACTTATTCTTTGGAAGCATACCCTTAACTGCGTCTTCGATAACGAATGCTGGATCCTTATCAAGCATCTCGCGAGCCGTGAGCGACTTGAGAGAACCGAAGAAACGCGAGTGACGATAGTAGCGCTTCACATCGAGTTTTGTTCCCGACATTTGAACTTTCTCTGCGTTTACAACAACGACGAAATCGCCGGTGTCTTGGTTCGGAGTGAATGTTGGTTTGTGTTTGCCACGAAGAACGCGAGCGATCTCTGTAGAAATACGACCGACGCTTTTTCCAGCTGCATCGACGATGAACCACTGACGTGGGATATCGTTTTCTGAGCCCGCTTTTGGAGCGTTATAAGTACTGTTAGCTAATGCCATAC
>JAYSYF010000312.1:0-3357 GCA_043716655.1 Bdellovibrionales bacterium
CTTACAGACGATTACATGGACGAGTTCGCGATTAGTCTCAGGGCGCCGGATCGCGAAGGTGTCGAGATTTTCAAAGTCTTTCAAACTTGCAAAAAAGGAACAGCAGACTGGAGTGAGACTGCTATGTCTGGGCAATCGGGGCACAACCATGAAAACAAAGCGATGACGAAGTTTCCAGCGCCCGTTGTGCGTCTCGAAAAACGCGTTACCAAATAGGAAATCGAGACATCTATCTCAATAAGTGATTAGCTAGCCCCATGATCATTCCGAAGTTTCCGTTGATCTCGAGCACGTCTAATCCCGTTTACAAAGACCTGCTGCAATCGCTTGAGGGCCAAGGTGAACATGTTCTCGTTCACGGTCTAAAAGCAGCGCGAGATCTCGTCAAAAAAGGAATGCTGCGACCAAGAACTTTGATTGCGCGCGAATCGCTTTCATTCGAAAAATCTGCAAGCGCAACTGAACTTTTTCAGATGCGGTTTCCGGACCCTGTGACTCGTTTAGTTCTAAGCGATGCACTTTTTAACGACGTCGATCCCTTCGGTGTTCCCGATGTGATCGTTGCGTTCGATCGACCGACGATTCCAACCTGCACCGTCCAAGATCTCGCGAACGAAAAAGTATCTTGCTTGCTGGTCGCCACTCAAAATCCAGCGAACCTTGGCGCATGCCTTCGCTCGGCAGCTGCGTTTGGAATTGAAAAAGTCATCTGCCTCAAAGAGGCGGCGTCACCGTTTCATCCTCGTGTCGTGCGCGGCTCGATGGCTCATGTCTTTGATTTAAATTTGGTTCGAGGTCCATCGATTCAATCCTTGATCAATGCGCCAGCAGCACTTCGTTCGCGTATGGTCGCACTCGACATGAATGGGCCTGCACTTTCCGAATTTAAGTGGCCGGCAGCGCCGCTGATACTTATCGGCGAAGAAGGTGCGGGAGTTCCAGAAGCGATCGAATGTACGCGAGTGAAAATTCCGATGCGTCTTGAAGTCGAGAGCCTCAACGCAGCGGTTTCAGCCGGCATCGCACTATACGATTGGTCGCTTAAGAGCGGAACACTGAAATAAGCTGATCTTCGATGATTTCCGGCGGTCGCTCGTTCCAAAGGCTTAAAGCGTATCCGCCACCTCCAGAACCAGTCGGTTTCACTGCAATCGCGCCGTTCTCTTTCAGCCAAGAAAGATGACGACCGAGTTCACCGTCACTGAGCCCCCATTGCGAAAAGCAATCGGCAGCCTGTTCTATAGCAAGCTTCAGTTGAGCGACTCTTGATTCCTTTGAACTCACAACATCACAAAGTGTATTTTCCGCAAGCGCAACGGCAGTCGCCATTTGCAAATCAAGCTTTGCACCCAACACCGGATTTCGCGCGATGAACGCTTTCACTCGAGCAACACATTCTGATGTAATTCCGCGCGCCCCAGAATAGCTGATGTACCAGCAAGGTTGCCATGCAGGATCAAACGCACGCATTCGGTTTGTCGACTCGCCTTCGCTCGCGAAACGTTCGAAATGTAAACCTCGCGACTCGATAGCGACGGCGACATCCACGCCGCTCGATTCGCCGTGGAAAAGATTTTCGAGTTCTCGACAAAAATCGAAAAGCATTGCTTCAGTGATTGCACCTCGGCTGATGAACCAACGCCCGACCGCCACCGACAGCGCTGCAGAAGCGCCGAGCCCAGCCCCAACAGGAAGCGTGCTTTCAACTGTGAAATGGCCGCGACGTAATTCAGGATCGGCCGGTCGTCCGAGAATTTCGAGCGCTCGGTCAAAGACTCCTGAGAATAATATTTGAAACTCGTGACCCCGCTCACCTTCGAAGTTCACCGAGAAGGCTCCTTTGGGCTGCCACTTCATCTCAAGATATTTTCCGTAGACTGGAAACGCGAGTGCCGGAGATCCACGAAGAACTGCGTGCTCGCCAGCAACGATCCACTTGCCATGAACGCGCGTTGAAAACGCGGTCTCGGGCATGACGTTCAGTTCGTTCATGTAAATTCCAGTGAGTCGATAACCTGGATACTAGCGCCGAGTCGTTGCTTGATTTCTGAAACGACACGTTCGGTGGTGTCGTCGGCCCAAAGCAGAACATGTACATTCGGACCCGCATCCATGGTCACCATCGGCTCGCGATAGAGTCCCAAACCAAACTCAAGTTTCAGTTCAGCTGCAACGTCTCGAACGATATTGAGCGCACGAACGGAATCAGGAATGAAATATCCAAATGGAGGATCGGAAGTCTCGAACAGCGCATGCATATCCCAAGACTCTGCCCAAACGGTATGTGCCGCGCGATTCCACGCATGCACACCGCCCTCGCCGCCGGCCCGCTTCAACTGATCGGTGACAAGGCGAAGTCGTTCTTCAGCTCGTTCTACACGACCGCGGAACTGCAACGACGAAGTGACTCGAACGTGCGCTTCGCTACTTGAAACAACTTTTTTTTCTGCATCGACGATAATCGCTAAATGTCGGATACGACCTTGCTCGGGCAGTCCTTCAAGCGGTTCGGCCCCACTCGATCTCCAAATCGCCCAAGGCGTGAAGAAAGACCGACAAGAAGAACCCGAACCCTGTCGCGAAAGTTCTGCGAGCAGCATTCGACTTTTCAAAGTTTCTGTCTCGACGCCCACGATTTTCGCCACTGCCAACGTCAGCGCTGCAAAACTCGAAGCCGAAGAAGCAAGACCACAGTCAGAGGGAAAACCATTTGCACTCTCGACAACCAACGACTTGGTCATCGACTCGGGACGAACATCCGCGCCCGCACCAGCCATTGCCCTCAAGCAACGATCTGCGTGCGCAAGAAATCGCGCCTCACCCTTTTCTGACAACTTCGGTGCAAACAGTCCGGTTTCAATAAGCGGTCGCCAAACAAATGTTTTCGAATGTCCCGCTTCCCACCGAACACGAACACGCGTGCGCAGGTGATCCAACGTGTAAGAGAGCGAGGCATTCGTTGAAATGTTACCCGCGATGTCCTGCTTACCCATGTACTTGATCAGTGCGATATTTGAAGGAGCATCCGCGGTCATCCAATTGCTCATAGCGAAGTCTTCGGTCGGCCAACGCCCAAATTCAGTCCCGTCTGAGAAATATCGGCGTCGGTACCCGCGCGCTTCAGATGATTGGATTCACAAAACTCGGTAATGATCGCAGCTGCCGATCGATCGTGCAGAATCGCGAGAACGTCCGATCCCATGGCGCCGCAACCTTTAGCCGCGCGAACTCCTGAACAGTCCGCAAGTTCTTCAAGCAAAGTGCGCGAGTGATCGGCAAGCCGACCATTTTCGTCGAGGACTTTTCCAACTCCCCGTACGCTTGCGATTAAACGATCGGCGTCTGCCAAAGCAAATG
>JAYSYF010000313.1:0-10136 GCA_043716655.1 Bdellovibrionales bacterium
ATTTTCGGTGGCGAACAAAACCTGGAATCACGGGCTTTGCACAAATCAGGGTCGGAGCCGGCGCGAAAGCGTCGCTCGATGCGGATCGCGAATACATCCAGCGCGCGACTCTTGGGTCTGACCTAAGAGTCGTAACCATAACTTTCTTCATGAACGTTTTTGGTAAACAGCGAATTCAGAGGGTTTTGAGATTTCCGAATCGTCGCTCGGTGTTGTGAAACCCGTCGATGACTCGGTTCAAGTCATCGAATGTGTAGTCGGGCCAAAGCTTCTGCTCGAAATAGATTTCGGCATAGGCAATTTGCCACAGGAGGAAATTCGAGACGCGACGTTCGCCGCCTGTGCGAATCAATAGATCGACAGGTCCGAACGCAGCGGTCGACAGGTTCGCCTCGAACTCGCTGGCATCGAATTTGGCGGCACTCTTGCTGGCGGTTTTACGTGCTGCCTGCAGAATGTCCCATTGTCCGGAGTAGTTGATCGAAATCACAAGTTTCAGTCCGTTGCCATCGGCGGTTTCTCGTTCGGCATTTTCGATCACCTTCACAAGTTCAGCTCCGAGCTGGGAACGGTCGCCGATGATGTGAAGTTGAATGCGATTGGCGGTAAAGTATTTGATGCGACTTTCAATGCTGTGCGCGAAGAGGTTCATCAGTGCAGCGACTTCTTTGGGTGGACGATTCTGGTTTTCTTTTGAAAACGCGAAGACGGTGACTGTTTCTAAGTTCGATGACATTTGCTGCGAGGCGAGAAGCTGGATGATTTCGAACGCGCGGCGCGCTCCGGCAATATGCCCAACCGTTCTCGATTTGTTCCTCTGTTGAGCCCATCGACCGTTTCCATCCATGACTATTGCCAGGTGCTTTAGCTGATTCATGTTTCCTCCTGGCTTAGAAGGTACTGACCGTCCGTAAAGAGTTTATGAAGTCGATGTGTTTTGTGCGTGAATTCGATTTCGGACAGAGGTTAGATGAACGACATGAAACCGAGAATTCTCATCGTCGAGGATGAAACAAGCATTGCGGAAACGCTGCTTTATGCACTGACCACCGATGGATTCGATCCGATTCGAGTTGCGACTGGTGCTGAAGGAATGCAGCTTGTGACGAGTCAGGACTTTGATCTTGTCATTCTCGATGTCGGACTGCCGGATGCGAACGGTTTCGAACTTTGCAAAAAAATCCGCAAGCTCAGCGACGTGCCCGTTTTCTTTTTGACGGCTCGTAGCGACGAGGTAGACAAAATTGTAGGGCTCGAGATTGGCGCAGACGATTACATCACGAAACCTTTCAGTCCTCGAGAAGTGAGTGCTCGCGTAAAGGCACTACTTCGGAGACTCGACTCGAAATCACGTACTGAGTCCGCAAAACCCGTTGCCGACGGTGTTTTTAAAATTGACGAAGAGAAATTCAAAATTTGGTTTCGATCCCAACCGCTTGAGCTCACGCGATACGAGTTCGGACTTCTAAAGTTCTTGCTCGCAAAGCCTGGCCGCGTGTTCTCGCGCGAACAGTTGATGCAGCAAGTGTGGGATGTTCCGGAAATGGCGTTGGACCGAACAGTCGATACCCACATCAAGTCGATTCGAAATAAATTGCGGGACATTGATCCGAATACGGACCCGATCGTTACTCACCGAGGGATTGGTTATTCGATTCGCGAGGATTTGAAGTGAGGTCAGTCTGAGCTTACGGCGTCGAATCTTCATCGCGTTTGTCTTGATGATGGCTATCGCGGCCGGCGGTGCGGGATTTTTGTTGCGGCGTGAGGCGCGTGACGCTTATGCACTCGTGACTGAAGACATGATGGTCGATACTTCACGTTTGTTCGCCGAACAGTTGCGAATTCGAATAGCACGAGGGCAGAAAATCGATGAAGCCGCGAACGCGTGGGGCGGCGAATTCAACTCCTTTAGAGAATCGCGATTTCAAATTCGGATTTTGGGTTTCGACAAAACTCGTCCCGGTATCGATGTTTATGTCGTGGATGAAGGCGGAAAAATTGTTTTCTCGTCTCGTCCGCAGGACCCGGTTGGATCCGATTATTCGAAGTGGCGCGACGTTCGACTCACTTTGCAAGGTGAGTACGGAGCGCGTGCAAGTCGAATCAAAAGCAATGGTGAAGAAGTCGTCGACTATTTTGTCGGTTCGCCGATTTCTGCCGACGGTAAAATCTTAGGAGCCGTCAGCGTTATTCGCACTCGCACAAGCCTAACGAACTTTCTCGATCTTTTTATGACGAGGGCATTAATCGCACTCGCGATAGCGCTGGGATTGGTGATCGCCTTCGGCGGGCTTATGTTCTTGTGGATTACAGGTCCCGTCGAACGACTTCGAAGTTATGCACTTCGAGTATCCAAGGGCGAGAAACCTGCAATGCCGGAGCTTCCCAATCGTGAGTTGAAGCAGCTCGGCGAAGCTTTCGAAGAGATGCGGGTATCGGTTGAGGGGCGTAAAACGATTGAGCGCTTCGTTCAGTCGTTGGTGCATGAAATGAAAAGTCCGCTCTCGGCGATGCGCGGATCTGCCGAACTTGTTCTCGAGTCGGCAAGTGCGGGCGGTTCGATGCCGGTCGAGCAACGGGACCGTTTTCTAAGAAACATCGTCGAAGAAGCACATCGCTCGGAAAATATTCTTGAAGAAATTCTCCGTCTCGCTTCCATCGAGTCGAAGACTACACTCGAAAATAAGGTGGAAGTTTCACTGGTCGAACAAATCGAACTTGGCGAGAAAGCGCTTTTGCCCTTGGCGACGAAAAGAAACGTTCAATTTCGAAACCGTTTTGAGAATGCGAAGATTAAAATTCACGGCGATCCCTTTCTCGTCGCACAGTCGATCCGAAATATTTTGCAAAACGCAGTTGAGTTTTCTGATCAGGGCGGAACGGTCGAAGTCACAGTTCAAACGACGGACTCTGCAGTCGTCGTTGGCGTGCTCGACAGCGGAATCGGCATTCCCGAATTCGCTCGAAGTCGCGTGTTTGAAAAATTCTTTTCACTCGAACGACCTGCGACTGGTCGAAAAGGCTCTGGGCTCGGTTTGTGTTTCGTTCGCGATGTGATGCGACTGCACGGCGGGGACGTTAGCGTCATGCCTCGGCCCGATGGAAAACGCGGTGCAAATGTCGAGTTGCGGTTTCCGCTTTAGTGACCCGAGTGACCGGAGTGGTCTGGCGCAACGACCGCAGTAGGAGCTAATGCCAAAGGCAGTTGATAGACGGCTGCATTTCCTTTTTGTTTTTCTCGCTGCGCTTCGACCGTCAACTGTCCGCCCTTGCGACTTAAATCGACGGTCTTTGGAAATTCGCAGGCAAAATGAGTTCCCTGAGGTTCGCATTTGGCTGTGGAAACGGCTTTGAGTTTGTGTGTAACAGTCACCGCAGAGTCTTTCACCAACGGGTTCTTCCATTCGAAGTCGAGAAGAAAAACTTTGAGTTTGGTTTTGTCTATGGGAACAACTTCAGTGTGAAAAGCGCCGGGCATTTTTATGAAGCCGCCATTGGGGCCCGGTTGGTCTTCACCATGTGCCTCAGCCAAAGATGAGAAAACAATGAGTGCGAGAGTGATTATCAATCGATACATACGACAAAATCCTTTTCACTTGCAAAGCCGACATCTTGTTAACATGTCTCATTATAGGACGGGGTCCCCGATATCACAGGGGAATTTTCGCTTAAATCGCATCGACGCGATACACTTTTCGTATGAAGCAGTTCACCAAAATGCAGGCGAGTGCACTCGCAATGGCCCTTCTGGTCATCGGGTTTAACAACTGCGCACAGCCCGCGCTGACTGACGCTGATCTGCTAAAAGGCGATGCGGGTGAATTAGTAGTTCCACCAGGCGGTGGACCGCCAGCGGTTGTCGACCCGGCAACCAAATTTGCATCGCTCGCGGGAGTCTATTCCGGCGGTTTAGGAACTCAGGTCGCTTTGCCAGACGGCGAGTACTGGACCTTCGGCGGCTATGGAATTCTTCGGTCTCGAGGCGGGAGCATCACTGCTGCCGATGCGGGACAAATTAGCGGTGTGTATACAGGCGGCACGACAACGACAACAGCTGCGCTGGCTGGGCCTTACGTTTCAGAAGTTTCATTACTCGGTGGACGATACGCCGCTAATTCGAAAACGCCAGCGGTGCTTCAGCCCGGTGAATTCTGGGGTAACTCTCAGGACGGCGATACTCCGTATCTTCTTTTTGCGAGAGACGGGACGATCTCTGGTCGAAGTGCGAATCAGAGTTGTAGCTTCAGCGGAAAAATCGAGCCGCATCCGAGCGGTACTAGTGTCTTGAAGCTGACGATCAGGAAGTCGAACTGTTTGGGTAACGGTCGCAGCGATACTTACTACGGAGTTGCCATCCAGTTCGGCGCTACGATTCATGCCGTTGGCATGACGGCCGACAAAACAAAAGCTTGGTCCTGGGAAGGCTACTTCCTTCGCGCGGCGCCTTGATCAAGTCACACGCCCCATGTACTCAATATGAATGGCTTCAAGTTTTGAGCTTTGGCTCGAGTACCTCTTAAGGTTTTCGCATCTCGTGGCGGGTATCGCCTGGATCGGAAGCTCTTTCTATTTTATTTGGCTCGATAGCGCGTTTGTTGCCCCCGAATCTCCGCGCCACAATGTCGACGGCGAAGTGTTCATGGTGCACGGCGGGTTCTATTACCAAGTCGAAAAGAAGAAAATCTATCCCGGAGAACTCCCGAAACTTTTGCATTGGTTCAAGTGGGAAGCGACCCTCACTTGGATCACGGGCTTCATGCTTTTTGCGTTCATCTATTATCTGCGCGGCGCAAGTCTGCTGATCGACCTACAGAGAAACCCGATCTCGCAATGGCAGGCGATCGGCTACAGCCTTGGCGTCATTGCAGGCTCATGGTTCATCTATGATCTGATCATTTGGAACGCGCGAGTCATAAAACTAAAATCGATCAGCGTTGCACTCTCGGTCGTGTTTTTTGCGGGTTTGATCTACGAATTGGCGCAACTATTTAGTGGGCGTGGAGCCTTCATCTTAACCGGAGCCGTTTTCGGAACGATGATGCTGCTCAATGTTTGGGTTCGAATTCTTCCCGGCCAAGCGAAGATGGTGAAAGAAGCGCAAGCAGGGCAAGTTCCGGATTATTCCGTAAGCCTCAAATCGAAAATCCGATCGGTACATAATACTTATTTTATTTTTCCAGTTTTGTTCATCATGCTGAGCAACCATTATCCGTTGATCTACAATCATCCGTCGAACTGGCTGCTGTTGATCGGACTTTCGGTTGCTGGGGCGATGGTTCGACACTCGATGGTCACAAAAAATCCAAGAGAGCGTTGGTTGCTGCTACCGGCGTCCATCGGACTTGCGGCGCTAATCTTCACAACAGTTGCGCCGAAAACCGATGTCAAATTTGTTCCGACGCCGGATGCAGCGACTTTGAATGCACACATGAACGTGCCGTTGAATAGCAAAGTCGAATTTGCGGAAGTCGACAACATCGTTCGTGCTCGCTGTATTACGTGTCACAGTTCGAGCAACTCCGACGCTGTTTACACGGTCGCACCACACGGTATTCTCTTCGAAACCGAAGAGCACCTTCGCGCACGCGCGGACGCGGTACATCTTCATGTTGTCCTAGCTAAATCGATGCCGCTCGGAAACAAGACGAAGATGACCGAGCAAGAGCGGGTGATTATCGGCCAGTGGTTGCGGCAACAGAAGCTTGTTGAAACACCTTGATTCGATGAACGCCGCCGTCGGGGTAAACGCGTAGCATCACTTGGTCGAATGCTTCCGGATTTTGAATTGAAAATCGTTTCCGATTCCCAGCAAATGCTTTCACTGAAGATTTGCCGACAAGCTCGACCCATTGCTGTCCGTTGAACCCGTGTAGGCTGACGAACGAAGGGTTGTTGTTTACAAAGAACTTGAAGTCGAGTTCGACCCGTCCGATTTTTATCTTTTTCCCAAGCGCGATAACAACTTCTTCATGATGGCCGGGCTTGCGGCTGCGCGCGGACTCTAGTCCGTCAAACATATGAATCGGCGGGTAAGGAGAAATGACCTGCGCTGCCGGACCGTAATGTTCGTTACTCGCGCGGACCACTCGGCCACCGTTGGCAGCACTTGCCCAGTCGACACTTCCGTCGGTGTGCTTTGTACCGGTCGCTTTAAAAGGAATTGTCAGAGGCTTCGATGTTTTTGGAATGGTCTCGCTGAATCTCACGCAATTTGGTTTCTCCGAGAATGCGGCGGCGTGGTCAGCGGGCAAGTCGCCAAAGAGTCCGAGTCGAGAAATTCCTCCGTCTGGGTACATTTCAAGTCGGACGTACGAAAAAATCGTGTTGGTAAAACGTGGGTCGGCTTTCACCTGCATCAACGAGTGGCCGCCGAATGCCGTCTTGGGAATGAGCTCTGCCCACTTGCCATCTTTTGTACGTCCTTCGAGGCGGACAAACTCTGCGTGGTTACCATCGTGAAACTTTGTCGAGATGCTAACATATTTGATTGCGGCCGGCTGATTCAGTTCAAGAGTAAGCGTGTCGCACGAATCATGGTTGTGCCGTGAAGATTCCCAGCTATCCATTATTTTGCCCTGTCGGCCAAAAAGTTCTGGATCAAAAACTGGAAGATATTTCGAGATCAGGTTTTCGCCGCGAGCAAACTTTTGATTGCTGACTGCGATGATTTTCGAATGAACCGCGAGGTTGAACTCAGCCAATGGATCCAGCGGACCAACGACTACGATTTCTTCTGGCAGATCTACTAGGAATGCGTCGAAGAGCAGTCGCTTGTAACCGAGATTAACAATTTGCTCTTGTTTAAGCGATGTCGTTTTGAATTCTGTTTTTACACGATCAAGTTCGACGCCTTCAATTCCAAGGCTGCGGAAAAGCTCTTGCGCAGCTTCGGCAATAAAAGGGACAGCATTGTTGTCGCCAACACAGAACAGAACTATTCCCTTACCGCGATCTGGACCGTCGTAACAGTGTACAAAGAGGCTTCGGAAACCGTCGTTGGCACCTTGATGAACCATCAGTCGATTGCGTCCAGCTTCTGCTGTGAAAACTCCAAGACCGATGTTGCAGCCCATGAACTCGCGCGCGCCCTTGTCGATGCCATAGAGCATCTGAACTGCGGTGTCGTGAGAAACTACGGACGAACCATCGAGTGAATGAAAAGCGGTGGTCAGGTGTTGCAGAAATCGAGCGGTGTCAGCGGCCGTACTGAAGGCCCCTGCTGCAAACGCCGGAAAATCGAGTGAGCGTTCGCACGATGTGTTTGTGCGATCGAAAGTGAGCGTCTTTAGTTTCATCGAATCGAGAAACGGACGAGTCAGTTCTTGAATCGAACGACTTTCGAGTGACTCAATCAAGTGCTCGAGGACAAGGAAGCCGCCGCCGGAGTAATGGAATTCAGTTCCGGGTTTCGCTATGACGTACACTCGATCATAACCGTGTTTTCCATCGATGAGATCTGAAACTTTCGGCATCACGTTCTTGGATGTAAATCCATTTACGTAGTGCATATTGAGTGCCGTGTGGTTCATGAGATGTGACAAAAGAACTTCGTCGGCCCAAGCCGTGTCGCCAGACGATATGATGCGAAATGTAGAAGACGTCTGCGCCAAGAGTTTGTTGACCGAGGTCGTCAGCGGAATATTCTTTTTCGCGAAATACTCGAGCGCAAACGCGGCCGCGACGGTTTTGCTTAACGAAGCAATCTCAAACTGATCGGTGCTTGCGCAGGAACCGAAAGTGAGAGCCTGTGTCGATTCTTGGTAAGCGATCGCGATCGAGGCACACTTCACACCGTGTTTTACCCGTAGCGCTTCGATCTTCGCGCTCGCGTCGCCTTCCGGTGCGGATTTCGTCAATCTGTTTCTAGAAATTTCCCAAAGAGCTTCTCGTGCGTGCTGCTCTTCTTCCGCTTGGCTTAAACCCATTCGTCGCTTCAATTCAGCACGAATTTCTGCTGCGGGTTTCCCTTGCGCCGAAATCAAAAATTTCACGCCGAATTTTTTTAAGTAAGCGTCGCCAAGTGAAGCGAGTTCATCTTTGATCGCTTGTTCCTCATTTAAAACGAGGCTCTGCTCGGCGGCAGCTCTTTGATCCAGAATTTTTTTGCTGTCGCCAATGTTGCCGTGGAAACGCGCCGCTTCTTTGATTTCTGCTAGGGAGAAACTCATGACCGTCGTTTTCGCGATTGCAAGGTCTTGAACCGCGTTTCGAGCCATTGTGCTCGCGAAACGCTGACTTCCGCAAATCTCGAAATAGTGATCGTAATCGGCGACGAAGCGCTCCAGCCGGAATTTATTTCCGTCGACAGCACAAATTGCCGTCCACGGGTCCACACTTGTTCGGATCGATTCGACGGTGAACGGCATCAAGAGTTCTGTTGCAAACTCCGGAGGATTCGAGGCCGTCATCAATTGCAACATCAACTTGTATGCGACGGGATACCACTTTGCCGTTCGATCATCCCATTTTACCTGGACGATTTTCCCTGAAGCGTTTTCCCGAGTGTTCGAAAGGTCTCGGCGGATGAAATTCATTTCTTCGTGAGCGATTCGAACGAAATCTTCAAGAGCAAATCGCCCGTGATGAAGTTCGTGCCAAACTTCCCATCGCGATCGCTCGGCGGTCGCAAGATCGTCCATCACTCGAACCTGTACGCCGTCAATAGTGGTCGGAAGAGCGACACATCCATTTCCGCTTAGCCAGTCGGCAAGATACTGAAGCATTTGAAAGACGTTGTAACGAATTTCATCGGGGTGATTATTTGCGATAAAATCTGACTCTTTGATGTCGGCGACAAGTAGCGCTCGAACATAGTTTGGATCGTTCTGATCTAGGCCCTCGATGTCTGGACCATTGATGAAGCCAAGAATTTCTTTGTGAAACTTTTCATCCAAGAGTGCAGTCACGAGTTCTCGAAGCGGTTTCCCGTCACCGAGTTCACGAAATTTCCACGCTTCAACTAGTGCAAGTCCCAAGCGGACGAAGTCGGGATGTGCGACCCAAAATCCGTTGAGTTTGCGTTTGAGCTGCGTGACGACGTCCTTGATGAAGCCTCGAAGTGTAATTTGAAGTGAGAGCGGATCGCCGGCCGTCGGCAAAATACCGTACATTCCGCCGACGCGAATTCCGCCGCGAGAACCAACAGTTTCTGCGAGCAAATGATGTGACGCTTTGATGTACTTAATGACGATTCCGGGATCAGCCTTCACTGGAATGCGATAGCCGCTATCGTTTTTAAAAATGCGGGCCGTGCTCGCCAGGTAGTCGTGCCAACCGAGCGAAGCTCCTGCGAAAAAAGGATGAAGTGCATCCATAATTTCATGAGCTCGTAAAATTGCACGAGGATTTTCGAGCACGATCATCAACCGAACAGTTCCCTCTTTGTAAAACGGATGCTGTTTTTTAATCAGCCGCTCGGCGGTTTCCACCATCGAGTGGATGTAAGCCGCTTCCTCTTCGTTCTCGAGTTTCGGAACGTAAAACACGAGTGCGCGCGGATTTTCCCAGTTGCGATGCAGATGAAGCGCGAAATCATAGAGATGAAGCGGGATTGGATTTTTTCGATAAAACAAAAACGTACTTGGCAGCGCAAGTCCCGGAAAGCGTTTGATCGGTAAGGCGAGGTGATCGTTCGCAAGCGCATATTGCTTCGGACCTTCGGTCAGCGAAAGCGTTCCATCGAAACATGCGGTCAAATTCACGGCCGCATCGACGAGATCGGTGCGAAGCGGTGTCTTCGAATCTTCGTCGTCGGCTCCCCACATGGGATTGACCGCGCCGAGAAGCTTTTCGACGATCGCGGGTTCACCCGCAGGTTTTCGGTGAAACGCATTCATTGCGTTGATCGCCAGTTTCGCAGAATCGGGAGGTCCGAAAAGTGTGACGTGTGGACCTTTTAAGAAATCAGGAAGCGGTGCTATCGGCTGTCCGCCACTGCGGTGATAACCTTCGATATTCGGACCGATGACGATTCGTCCTTTGCCGTCCTGCAAGCCCAAAATAACGTTCGGATCGATCTCGGAACTTGCTTTGACACGCTCGTCGACAAATTTACGGTCATCGATTCGCTGTTGAAGCACTTGAGCCAATTCAGCTTTCATTTGGTCGTAGAGTTCGACGAGGAAGCCAAGCGA
>JAYSYF010000314.1:0-29995 GCA_043716655.1 Bdellovibrionales bacterium
TTTCTTGGCGCGACTTTGCTCTTACGAAAATTTATCCATCGATTCGACAAGCACTTGCTCGCATTCCGCAAGAAGCACAAGGTTGGCGCGTTCAGTATGAAACGGCGATTGCGAAATTCCTGGATCTCGTGACTGCCGATCTTGAATGCCTGGCAAACGCGCGTGCTATTTTATTGGTCGAAAATCTTGACGCACTCGAACCAAAATTAAAAAGCGATTCGTCCCTTTCGGCTCGCGCGATTTCTGTTTATGGCGCTCTTCCCCAGATTCACTCGGTTCTCGTCGGCATGCGAAAGCCCGATTACGTGAATGATCTTAAAGGTGCGAAAGCTGGCCTCACCGAGGTTGAAACGCGCGCGCTTTTGACCAAACTTCAACGCCACAAAAGCTAAATCGCCGGTCGATTTGTCGACCGCTCTCACCTCGTTCACATCACTACGCTAAATAGAGCAATTGCTCTTTTGGTGAGTTTTCATTGCATCGCCGATCACCGCATAGGATGTACAATGTTCGGAGGCATTGCACATGACCGTTTTCAAAACTGTAGCGTTTTTCTCTGCTCTATTACTTTCGCTATCACTCGAAGCCGCAACATTCAAAAGAGGTTCGGTGAAAGTCGTCGACGAAAAGGGAGAAGTCGAACGCCGCATTTATACGGAGATTTCGCGCGGAGCTTCAAATGCTCCGGTCGTCGTCCTGCTGAACGGGCTTATCTACGAATCGAAACGTTGGTCACCGGTTGCAAATGCATTGGCTGATAACGGAATGACCGTGGTTCGTCTCAGCTTCTCGGCGCAACCCGAGAGCCTGCGTCTGATGAAACAAAATGAAGCGCCCTCTTTTTTTACTCGCGGTCTTGAACTTCCGGTTCTTGCAGACGACGTAAAACAGGTGCTCGCCTACTACCGCATTGCACGCGCAGTGACGGTCGTCGGACTTTCTTACAGCGGAACAGTCGCAACGGAATTCGCGAAGACCTACCCAAAACAAGTGAAGAACTTGGTACTGCTCTCACCGCTTGTCGTACCTCTCGATAGCTACGAGGCTTCAAGCGCACCACTTCGTGCGATGCTCGATTCAGTTCGTTTCTGGGAAAGCGCTCCTTGCGCAGCTTATGGCTGGATCAATCCGTGGCTCTGCAGCACAACAGATTTCTGGTACGACTCGTTCTACAACTTCTTCTTTGAAAACTACCTGAACAAGCGAGTCGCGAGCGTGCCTGTCGGTGTCGAGCCTGCAACTTACAAAAAAGCGGTATTCCAACTCGTGCGCGCCGTACGCAATTACGATCTGCGTACCGAGATGTCAGCACTCAAAGACGTTCATATGGTTGTCGCGAGCGACGACGAACCGCGCTTGAAGCACGATCAGCTGAAGGCTTGGACGATGACTCCGAAGGCCGAGCGAAGAAGCTTTGCCGAATTCACAGGTGTGAAGCATGCATTGCCTGACGAGGCTCCTGAGGCCACAGCACAGTGGATCGAAGCCGTCGCACTTGGCGATGCGGATATGCAGACCGGCGAAGAATGGGTTGTCGAAGGAAAGCCTGCCGCGGGCTTAGGTGTCAGCGCACCAGCTACGCGCTAGTTAGGCGACTTCGGTCGATCGAACGATGGGGCTTGGCTTGAGCCCCGAAAGAACAGTGTTGTTCACTTCAGAAAAAATTTCTTGATCGCGCGGATTCCATTTTGGATGCGCTTTCAAAAAGACCTCGACAAGTTTCGGGTCAAATTGTCGGCCCGAAAATTCTACCAATTCTTTATAAGCAACTTCCCATGGAAGTCCCTTGCGATAAGGTCGACTCCACGTCATGGCATCGAAAGTATCGACTACGAGAATAATTCGACTCGCGAGCGGAATTTTTTCGCCCATGAGTCCATCCGGATATCCACGGCCGTCATAGCGTTCGTGATGGTGACGAATTCCAGGGAGAGTCAGTGCGAAAAAGTCGATGTGGCTGATTGGCTTCAAAATTTCCACGGACAATACCGGATGTGATTTCATCACTTCGTATTCAACGTCCGTGAGTTTTGCAGGCTTCATCAAAATCGCGTCGGGAACACCAACTTTGCCGATGTCATGAAAGAGCCCAGCGTATTCGACGATGCGGCTGTCAGAGGCGTTGAGACCTGCGGCGTCTGAAAGCAAACGGGCCATGCGCGACACCCGAACACAATGTTCGAAAGTCTCGATGTCCTTCGTTTTTACCTTCGCCATGATCGACTGAGCTATCTCAATCGACCAATCCGGGAGATCGTACGCCATACATATCTTTATCGGCTTTTACGCGTTTCCGCTCTAGCTTGTTAAGCAATTAAGGACGCTTCGAAAGCTTAATATCCAAATAAGAAAACCGCTTGTCGTCTCTCAATGAGACAACAATCGGTTGATAGCGATACACTGGGATTTTTCGCTGTTAAAAACCGCGGAAAAACTATTTCTAGCGTGCTGCGCGCTCTGCTGTTTCGAATGCCGCTTTGCGAACGTCGTCAGCCATGCCAAGCGTGAATTTCACAGCTTCTTGCTGATACTTCAAAGCTTCTTGAGTCTGCGTCGACCAGTATTCGGTCGCCTTGCGAGAAAGCGCCATACCCTGCTCTGCGACAGTCTGAGACGCACGAACTTGTTGTGCACAAAGATCTTTCCAAGTCTGAGTAGCCGCTTCGAATCCTTTGAAATCGTATCCACCGAAATCAAATGGGGCGAATGGGGCGCGAATCGTTTTTTCTTTACCGAGTGTTTCTGCAGCCATTTTAAATCCTCCGTTAAAAATTCCGTTTTAGAACATTCTACTTAAGCCGTGCTCGAAGACAGAGTTTCGTTTTGCAATCGAAAGCGCAAAGAAATGCTGATTTAAGCGAGTTTTGACGAAGCTTTAGAGCCGGCGCTCTATGTAAAATGCTTATGTTCCGCTAACTAGAGCTAGAGCACTCTTGGCATTTTATACCGAGTTCGCCGTAGACTCACGTCTATGAAAAAGCTTAAGGCAGTCGTACTTAAATTTGAATCGCGGTTTGAAAAGCGTTTCGAAAATTTCGCGCGAGATCCGAAGCTATTATCGTTTGTTGCGGGGGCACTTAATCTCATTGCGAATAATAAAATTCAACTCGCACGAATCGAAACCGAAATCGCCAGTCTCAAAGCGCGTGTACGCTCGAGGCGGTCCGCGCGGTTAAAAGCAGGTCGGCGGTGAAAGCGCTCGGCCTGCTCGAACGCATTCCCGATTCGCGTTGGACAAAACCTTGGCTGAATTCGCAGATGCTTCAAGCGACTCAATCACGATTGGTGCACACTGAAGGTTCGCTCAAAGTAAAAATCTGTGATTCGTTCGAATCACCCGCGCGAGCGCAGGTCCTACTCTTTCCATCGTTGATTAATCGCCCGTACATACTCGATCTGGGGCGCGGTCGAAGCTTGATTCAAGCGCTCGTAAAAGCCGGAATCGAAGTCGTACTTTTTGATTGGGGATCACCGACCGAAAAGGAGCGAGATTTAGGTCTCGACTCATTGCTAGAAAATCGAATTCCTGCGGCACTCTCGACAGTCTTTGCGCATTCGGCGTTCACCCGAAACGATTCACGTCCTCGCACTGTGATGGGACATTGTCTCGGCGGCGACCTGGCTTTGTTGTTCGCGGCAAAGCAGGCGCAGAAGACTGATGGGCTGAAGATCGATTCGATCGTTTGCCTGACAACACCGATCGATACTCGGAACGACGCGCTGATAAACACCTGGTTTCAAATTCCGAATTGGGACCCTGCCCGCTTTGCCCAAAGTTTTGAAACGATCCCGTGGCCACTGCTACAGTTCAGTTTTCAAATGCTTCGCCCACTAATGACGCCAAGACGCTGGATCGAATTTTCCGGGCGAATGTCCGAGCGAGACTACCGAGAATCTTGGCTCCAGATGGAAATTTGGTCGAACGACAACGTTTCGTTTTCGAGTGAACTGTTTAAGGACCTGCTGATTCCGCTCTACCGCGAGAATGCGATGGTTGAAAAATGGCGTCAGGTTCGCGAACTAAAATTGCCAGTTTTTTCGTTGGCAGCTCTTGAAGATCACATCGTGCCTCTCAAGTCTGCAAAGGCGATCATCGAGCTGATGCCCCATGCCGAACACGATTTTAATGAAATGCGCGGCGGTCACATCGGTGCGGTTTTATCGAAACGAACACGAGAAACCGTGTGGCCGAAATTGATCGATTTTGTTAGGCGCAGCCCTACGTCTTCGGTGTCGACTTCCGCTTATTCCAGAAAGCCTTATCGTATAGATCGAGAGCTTCGCGCCAGTCCTTCTCGGAAATCTGCTGCGACAAACGGCGAAGCTTCAGCTCTGGAAGCACATCGTGGTCCGCAAGAATTTTCTGAAAACTTGGGTGCTCATCAAAATTTGGCGCAAGTTCAAACATAAGCGCCGAATATCCCGCGAGATCCGAAATGGTTTGAAAACCATACCGACGTCCTCGAGCAACCGTCACATCGATTCGAGTCTCGAGCTGTGTACGCGTGAGATGCTGAACGACCTTCGCGTGGTGGTTTCGCAAATGCCAATAAATGACTTTAACGAGATCGGCCTCGATCGCTTTCGCGCATCGGTCCAACTGGTTTCGCTCAAGGTCCAATAGACACGCCTCGGGTCGAACATGTTTTCTCGAACGGGTTCCGACTGGTGATTCGAGAAGTTTAATATCCATCGTCTCGAGGTCAGGAAGACCAAAGGCGTCGATCGGACCAAAAAATTTCGCGATCGAATCTTCGCTCCAAGTTTCAAGCAAGACGCCAAGAACGGATGCATCGTGGAAGCGCAAGAAATATGGATTTTCGTCTGGTCCCCGTGCAATCACAAATTTTTGCAGATGGTCGGCGATTTCTTCCAGCGAGTACCGCGAAACGACGAAGATGCCCCAACGTTCGGTCGAGAGTCCGTCGAGCACTAGCGACAACCCCTCGATAGGAACCTTCACAAGGCGCGGTGGTTCGTAGGTCACTTTTTCCCAAGCGATCATCTCGAAAAAAAGTGGATCGGTGTCTCGAAGCTCGAGCTTCCGACTTGGTTCGAACGAAAAGTTCTCGAAAAATGGGTCGACGAGGGCAAAAAGCTTACCGCTCATCGCTAATTTCGTGAGGCGTTCACGCGAGGCGACCAGGGGCAAGCTTGGAGTCACCATAGAAGCAGTTTGATTTAATCTCGGTACGCCCATCGTCTTCTCCTATCGGCGCATTTCGCAGGGCGCCTAAAGACGAATGTCGGCCAATCTAGTCGCGGTTCTCGTTTCGAGACGATGACAGGAGAAGAAACTCCTGCGAAAGTCTCAGTTATGAACGAAAAAACTCCTTCTAGTTCAAATTCAAGTTCAGGTACTCGTAATCCTCGACCGCGGCCGGCGACGAGCCGCGCCCGAGCGCAAAAGCGCCAGCCTTGGCGACTGAACGAGAAAACGAATCCCTTGAAACTTGGCAAACCTCCGGGCACGCCGATTCATGTCGGTGAAGAGCAAGATTTCGATCCCTTCATCACCGCGATTCGCTTTTCACAAGATGGCGTGACCGAGTGGATGCACATTGATCCGACTCAACTGGGTTCCTTGCTTTCGCAGGAAGCAGCGAACGACGTTTTATGGGTCGATGTTGAGGGCGTTCACGATGTCGCACTGATCCAACAAATCAGTCAGCTTCTGCAACTGCACTCGCTCACAAGTGAAGACGTCGTGAACTGTCACCTGCGTCCACAGTTCGAAACTTACCCTGGCTACTTCTTTTTCGCCCTCAAGATGATTTACTTGGCTGATGAAGATCCGCTCAAACCCGAGGCGCGTCGAGAACTGGTTTCTGAACATGTCAGTCTCGTGCTTCGCGATCGCACTCTTTGCACATTCCAAGAAAAACCAGGCGATATCTTCGGCCGGCTCCGCGAGCGTATTCGAACAAGAACCGGTAAACTTCGATCGCGCGGTGCCGACCATTTGCTTTATGCGGTGCTCGACGCGGTGGTCGACGGCTATCTTCAAGTCGTTGATCATCTTGCCGAACAAATCGAATCGCTCGAAGACGATATGAGGCGCGGTCCCCGCGATTCCCACCTGGCGCGCATCTATCAACTGAAACGCGAAATACTGTGGCTTCGTAAAACCATATTTCCGGTGCGCGATCTCTTGAGCAAAGTGCAAGTCGAAGAGAGCGTATTCCAAGAGAATACGAAGATTTACCTAAGAGATCTTTCAGATCACGTGACTCAAGTCACAGATTCGCTCTCACTCTCGATGGAGATGGTCTCGGTTCTCGTGGACACATGGCACTCGCTGACGAACCAAAAGATGAACGCCATTATGAAGACTCTCACTATGATATCGACGGTTTTTCTGCCGCTCAATTTCATAGCGGGCGTGTACGGCATGAACTTCAACAACATGCCGGAACTTACTCACCCTTATGGTTACAGCACCGTGCTCTTATCGATGCTTTTCGTTGCGGTCGGAATTCTTGGATTTTTCGCTGCGCGCGGTTGGCTGTGGGAGCGACCGGAACCATCATCTGAAATCACAAATAACAGCGCGTCAGAAAACTGACTGCTTTTTCAAGCGGCAGTTTCCTGACACCCGCGCGACAGATTTCCAACGGCTAACGCGGATGCTTTGACATGACCAGCGCCGGAAAAAAGGGCAGCAAACCCCTTGAAATGACGCAAAATCAAGGAATTTGGCAGAGCTAAGGGCGAGCCGATGCTGCCTGCTTTTTAACGTCGAAAATATTTAGAATACCTTTGGGCCAATGGTCTTAAATCCTCTTTGACAGAAAAAAAGAGCGGCAGCTAACGTCGGTTGGAAGTGCTGAGCGGTTCCAATACGGAACCACACGAGAGGAACTCCAAGATGGAAACAACAACAGTCACAGGCGCATTGCCAAATACTTCGAAAGCTTCGGGAGCGGGAGCACTCGGAACAACAGTCGCACCTTCGATGCGCGTAAAAAAACGCGACGGACGCTTAGAGCCCGTTAACGTTTTGAAAATCGTCGATCGCGTCACCCGTCTTTGCGGGGGCTTGAACGAAGTCGACCCACATCGCGTGGCGATTCGTGCAATCTCTGGCCTCTATGACGGCGCTACAACTAAAGAACTTGATGATCTCTGCGTACAAACGGCTTCACTTCTTATCAGTGAAGAACCGCAGTACTCACTTCTGGCGGCTCGCTTGCTTTCGACATACATCGATGAAGAAGTCGTGACCCTCGGCGTTCGCAACTTCATGGAGTCCGTGCAGTTTGGTTTCGCTAAAGGAATCATCTCTAAAGACACGAGCGACTTCGTTCAGAAAAACCGCGAGAAATTGGAAGCGGCGATCAATCCAGCGAGAAACACACTTTTCGAATACTTCGGTCTTCGCACAGTCCACGATCGCTACCTTTTGAAGGATCCAAAGAGCCGCGCCGTTTTTGAAACTCCGCAGTACTTCTTTATGCGTGTTGCGTGCGGCCTTTCGAAATCTGCCGAAGAAGCAATCGAGCTCTATGAGCTGATTTCTCGTCTCGATTATATGCCGTCGACGCCGACACTTTTCAATTCGGCAACTCTTCGTCCACAGATGTCGAGCTGCTATCTGCTCGATTCTCCACAAGACGACTTGAGCTCGATCTATGCAAAGTACACCGACATCGCACTTCTCTCGAAGTTCGCCGGCGGAATCGGCGTTGCTTACCACCGCGTCCGGTCACGCGGATCACTGATCAAAGGCACAAACGGACACTCAAACGGAATCGTTCCTTGGTTGAAAACTCTCGACTCGTCGGTCGCAGCGGTGAACCAAGGTGGAAAACGTAAAGGCGCATGCTGCGTTTATCTCGAATCTTGGCACGCGGACATCGAGGAGTTCCTCGAACTTCGCGACAACACGGGCGACGAAGCAAAACGCACTCACAACTTGAACTTGGCAAACTGGGTTCCAGATTTGTTCATGGCACGTGTTGAATCGGACCAAATGTGGTCGCTGTTCGACCCGAAAGTCGTTCCGCACTTCACTGATATCTTCGGTAAAGAATTCGAGACGGCTTATCTCGCGGCAGAAGAAAAAGGACAATTCACCCGCCAGGTAAAAGCTCGCGATCTCTACGGACGCATGATGAAAACGCTCGCTCAAACTGGCAACGGTTGGATGACGTTCAAAGATGCGTCGAACATGAAAGCAAACCAGACAAAACTTCCAGGCAACGTGATTCACCTCTCGAATCTCTGCACAGAAATTTTGGAAGTGACATCGAACAGCGAGACAGCCGTTTGTAACCTCGGTTCCGTGAACCTTGGCCGTCACATTACAGAAGGAAAATTCGATTTCGAGAAGTTGACGAGAACCGTTCGCACGGCCGTGAAGTTCTTGGACCGAGTTATCGACATTAACTACTACCCGACTGCAACGGCAGGTGCATCGAACTCGAAGTGGCGTCCAGTGGGCCTCGGTGTAATGGGTCTTCAAGATGCGTTCTTCCGTTTGCGCCTGCCATTCGATTCGATCGAAGCGCGAGCGCTCTCGGCACGCGTTCAAGAAGAAATCTATTTCCACGCGCTCGAAACTAGCTGCGAACTCGCGGAACGTTTCGGACCGCACCCGTCTTTCAAAGAAACGCGTGCAGCGGATGGCGTTCTTCAATTCGATCTCTGGAACGTTCAACCAACCGACATGAAACGTTGGGAAACTCTTCGTGCGCGAATCGTAAAGTCAGGCCTTCGCAACAGCCTCTTGATTGCGATTGCTCCGACCGCGACTATCGCCTCGATCGTGGGTAGCTACGAATCGATCGAGCCGATGGTTTCAAATCTCTTCAAGCGCGAAACGCTTTCGGGCGAATTCCTTCAGGTGAACAAATACCTGATCGAGGAACTGAAAGGCTTGGGGCTTTGGACAGATCGAATCCGTAACGAAATTAAAAAAGCCGAAGGTTCGATCCAAGGCATTCGCGATATTCCAGCGAGCGTTCGTGAAATTTACCGAACGGCATGGGAACTTCCGATGAAAGCTCTGATCGAAATGGCAGCCGAGCGCGGTGCTTTCATCGACCAGAGTGCGTCGCTCAATCTGTTCCAAGAGAGCCCAACGATCGGAAAACTTTCTTCGATGTATATGTATGCATGGAAAAAAGGCGTTAAATCGACGTATTACCTCCGATCGCGTCCAGCTACTTCAATCGCGAAAACGACTCACTCGTCGACCGAAGAAGAGACCGCTCCAGAGGCTCCTAGCGCCGCTCACAATGCAGCCATTGCCGATGCAGCTCTCGCTGCAACAGCGATGACCGCAGCGACAGCAGCAGCAGCTTTGCTTGCGAACGAAGCGCAAGCAGAATCCGTAGCCGTAGCAGCGACTGTTGCTGTGGCTGCAGAGAAGAAAACGTATTCCGATTCAGAAGCGATCGCATGTTCGCTCGAGAATCCAGAGAGCTGTGAGGCCTGCTCGTAAATTTACGCTTTGCCGCTCACGCGGCGGGCTTGAAACTGCGACGGCTTTCAGATTATTTTTTAAATAGATTAACGCGCCTAAGGGATTTGGGCGCACATTGAACTCGCATGAACGCGGGACAGGATAGGTTCTTATGTTGTTGTCACCAGGCTTTAATCTCACGCTTCGACCGATGAAATACCCGGTATTTTTTGAGATGTATAAAGACGCGATTAAAAACACGTGGACTGTCGACGAAGTCGATTTCTCGAAAGACACGAACGATCTTGCGAACAAATTAACTCCGGCCGAGCGTCACCTGATCAACCGCCTCGTTGCGTTCTTCGCAACTGGCGATTCGATCGTGGGCAACAATCTCGTTCTCAATCTTTACAAACACATCAATTCTCCAGAAGCGCGTCTCTATCTTTCGCGACAGCTTTTTGAGGAAGCACTGCATGTACAGTTTTATCTCACGCTGCTCGACACTTACATTCCCGATCATGACGAACGCGAAAAGGCGTTTTCAGCGGTCGAGAATATTCCATCGCTGAAACGCAAAGCGGATTTCTGCTTCAAGTGGATGGATTCGATCAACGAACTCGAAAAACTCGATACACTTCAAGATCGTCGTCGTTTCTTGATGAACCTCATTTGCTTCGCAACATGTGTTGAAGGTCTGTTTTTCTTTGCTGCGTTCGCGTACGTTTATTTCTTGCGGTCGAAAGGCTTACTCGATGGTCTCGCGAGCGGAACGAACTGGGTCTTCCGTGACGAAAGCGGCCACATGGGATTCGCCTTCCAAGTGATCGACACCGTTCGAAAAGAAGAACCAGAACTCTTCAACGATCAAATGAAGGACATGGTTGTCGCAATGCTCGAAGACGCCGTCGAATGCGAGATGCAGTTTGCAGAAGACATCTTGGGTGGCGGAGAACTTGGTGCCGGTATCGCGGGCCTCTCGCTCACCGACATGCGCCAGTATCTGCAGTTCATTGCCGATCAGCGAATGATGGCGCTCAATATCAAGCCAAAATTCAATGTGAAAAATCCGTTCGGCTTCATGGAACTTCAAGACGTACAAGAACTCACAAACTTCTTCGAACGTCGCGTCTCTGCTTATCAGGTCGGTGTTTCCGGTCAGGTCAGCTTTGACGAAAGTTTCTAAGCCTCTAGTCTGCACGCAGATAGCCGTGCAGAGTGAGCCGAAAAGTTTCCCCACCCGCGGCGCCGCGGGCGAATGATAAAAATAAAATCACTTTCGTTATCGAAAGTGATTTTTTCGTATAAGCCCTTGATCCGTATCGGCAAAAGCTGGGAGGAATCCGTTGAGTAACTCGGTCATCGTAAGTCCCTACAACCCAGAATGGCTAAAGCAGTTCATTGAACTGAGAAATACAATTTGGCCAAAAGTGAAAGCTTTCGCAGAATCAATCGAATAGGTCGGAAGTACATCTGTTGAAGGACTCGCGGCGAAAGCAGTCATCGACATCGATATTATAATTCCGGACTTGTCGTTTTTGGATCGAGCGGTCAACGCGTTATCGGAAATCGGATATGTGCATCGCGAAAACCTCGGCGTTTTTGAAAGAGAAGCGTTTCGGAAAGAAAACTCGACTGTGAAACACAACCTCTATGTCTGCCCTCGAGAAAGCTTCGCACTTCGAAATCACCTTTGCTAAAGAGATTCGTTGCGGAGGGATAAAAACCTTCGTGACGGTTATGCAAGTTTGAAACTGGATCTTGCGGGAAAATTTGCGAACTCGATCGACGAGTATTGCGAAGGAAAGACTGAATTTATTGTTGAAATCCTCAAGGCCAACGGTTTCGGACCTGATCGGCTTGAAGAGATCCGCGCAGCCAATGCCGGTGCTAGAGACACTCGCTCTGTAGCTTCCGACCAAGCGAGATAAACGGCCGCTCAATAAGATAGTGCGCCGCTACTCCCATACACACGGCAAGCAAAGAACCGAAGACGACGTAACCTTCCGCACCAAACGGTGCGAATCGGGCGGCGAAATCTCCCGCCACATTCTGCAGAATATAGATTCCAAAACTCGCCGAACCAAGAAAAGTAAAAATCCGACTTCTTAGAACGCTGTTCAACAAGCCATTTGGACAGCCTACCAATACCACGAGCATCGGGACGTAAATTTCAATCGGTAACACCTGGAGACGCTGAAATGAGAGCGATGCGAGCATTCCGATCGTGAAGGCCTCCAGCATCCATATTTGCGCGTTGTTCAAATGGTGTTCGAGCCTTCCACCGTCGCGGTGCCATTTTTCAAAAACGATACCAGCGGCGAAAAAGGAAAGGCTATTGAAAGGCGCACGGCGGATTTGTTCAATCGCGAGTCCTAATTCGTTATGACCGATGTATCTCCACACTCCTGCAACTACCAAACTCGTGAGCCAGAGCACGGCGAGCGAGCTCTTTTTCATCGCCAGAATGGGTTTTACCGCCAAGGCCATTAGAAAATAAAAGAAGACTTCCACCAATAACGACCATGCCGGCACAACCGGCAGCCACTCTGAATCATTGAGTTTACCAAAGTAGAAAACTGAATTCCCGAAAAGAACTTTTCCCGAAATCTGCCCTTGCGCAAACATCCAAATGAGAAGGATCCACCATACAGGTGCGATTCTGAAAAACCGGCGAACCGCGAAGTCTCGGACCGGCCGAGTCTTTGTCGACATTAATTTGCGCAGGGAAGCGACGATAAACATTCCGCTCAGAACGAAAAAGATTTGGACGCATATAGAACCCACAAGCAAAATCGATTTTTGAATTTGGCTCATGCTACTGAAAAGGGATGAATTGCCGGCGAGATGGAATACCACGACGTAAACCGCGGCGAGACCGCGAAGACCGTCGAATGCTCTTTCTCGTTCGTTTTCCAATCAACACCTCACAAAAAAAATCCGGCGTTCCCGAAGGAAGCCGGATTTCGAGTATTTTCTAAAAAGAGAACTACTTCTTAGCTGCTTCTTCTTTCGCTTCTTCTTTCAGTTCCGCGCCAGCTTTTTCAGCCTTTTTAGCGGCTTTCTTGCCAGCTTTTTCCATTTTCTTAGTAGTACCTGCAGTTGCAGCAGCTGCTTCTTTGCCAGCTTCCTGCATTTTAGTACCTGCCGCGTTTGCACCAGCTGCTGCTCCTGCCGCTGCTGGAGTTCCGTGACCAGCATGCTCGTCTGCTGCGAAAGCTACAGTTGATACGAGCGCCATCATTGCTACCATTCCGAAGAACTTCATTATAAAAACTCCTTCCCTCGAAAGGGAAAATTGCGTCACCGGATGAACCACTCAAACGAGTAATTCAACTTTAGACTTTGTGGGCGTTATTGCCTTCAATACGGGTGTAGCGTAGTTCAAGGCGGTGAGCATTCAAGTGATTCTTGTCATAAGGCGCACTTGAATCATGTTCTTGACTCGCAATATTAAAACTCAGACGGAGCCTTCGGTGACCCCCATTTTTCGTAGAATAAATTCTCTCTTTATCAAGGGATTGCTAACGCTCCTGCCGATTTCACTGACAGTCTCGCTACTGATTTGGATCGTGCGTAGTCTCGAATCTTCATTCGGTGACGCTCTTACAACGATGTTGCCCAATCGCTTTTACATTCCAGGTCTCGGACTTGTGCTCGCGATTACGGCGATTTTATTTACGGGTTTACTAGTAGAAAACTACCTTGCGGGGCCGTTTTTTCAACGATTCGAAGTCTTACTAAAACGTGCTCCAGTCATACGAACGATTTATTCACCGCTCAAAGATTTGGCAGATTTATTCAGCCGCACGCAGGGCGGTGTGGGCCAAGGGCAACAAGTGGTGTTTGTTCAGACAGCGCCCGGGATTGAGTCCCTGGGACTTGTAATGCGCGACAATTTTGACGATCTGCCGATGAATTCTGTGCCTGCCGGAAAACTCGCCGTGTTTGTTCCGCTCAGCTATGGTTTTGGCGGATTCACATTGGTGGTCGACCGCAGCGCTGTTCGTGACGCGGGGCTCCCGGCGGAACGCGCTCTGCAACTCGCGATCACAGGTTGGGTTCGCTCCGGTTCAAGCACAAAGCCGCGAAGTTAAACGCTCACGCTCATGACGATCGGACAGTGATCCGAACCCGTCACGTGCGGCTGGTGCATCATCCAACGCGCCTGGTGCTTCGCCTTTCCAGAAATGAAGAAGTGGTCGAGTCTCCATCCGACATTTCTTTCGCGAACTCCGGGGCGGTAACTCCACCAAGTGTAGTGTCCCGGTCCTTTTTCAAACTCTCTAAAAACATCGACCCATCCAGCTTTAATGAATTCTGAAAACCAACCGCGCTCTTCCGGCAAAAAACCTGCGTTCTTCTGATTCGTTTTTGGATTCGCAAGATCGATTTCTGTGTGCGCAACATTGATGTCACCGCAAAGCACAACGACACGTCCGGCATCTTCTAAAGTGTGCAACCGTTTCTGCGCGGCTTGGCAGAATTCGAGTTTGTACGGAAGGCGTTCATGTTCGCGCTGCGAATTTGGAAAATAACTATTGATGAACGTGTAGCGACCGACGTCGACTTCGAGCCATCGACCTTCGGAATCAAATTTAGCATCCCCGATTCCAACCCGAACAGCATCTGGCGGATTTTTACAAAGCGTCAGGAGTCCGCTGTAACCGGGTTTATCCGCAACTGCCCACGACACACTTTGAAAGCCATGCGTCTCGGGAAAGTTTTCGAGATCCGAAATCATCACATCTGGTTTTGCTTTCACTTCCTGAAGCATCACAACATCGAGATCGCACGCCGCAATCCATGTCGTTAAACCCTTTCCGAAAACAGATCGAATGCCGTTGACGTTCCACGAAGCCGCGCGAATCTCACCGGGTACTCGCGGATGAAGCGCGCACACCTCAAGTTTTACAGATTTTTTAACGGTTGTTGCGCTTTTCGTAGCGGATTTTACGACAGCCTTTTTTAAAACTTTCGTTCCCGATTTTGCCGTCGTCTTTTTCACAACCGACTTCTTCGACACTTTTTTCTTCGACGGCTTTTTCAATTCACAACCTCAACGCCTTCTGGCGGCGGCAAAACATCTTCCGGATCATCAGGCGGAATGTCTTCCCATACCTCAAAAGACCGGATTTTAGTTTTGAAGATAAAAAACCAAATCGCGCCGAAAATCAATCCGACCAGCAAACCTGCTGCGTGCACCCGTTCAGCAACTTCGGGTCTAAACTCTTGCGGAGCAAAAAGCAGAAGCGCGACCCCGAGAGTCCTCAGCACCCTGCCCGGCATTCGATACTGTCGGCTGATCAAGAAAAAAAGTGACAGCCAAATTCCGCCAAGGACGTTTACCACGCCGCTGGCACCCAACACGTTCACTTCGGGAGGATAACTCGGCAACACAACGAGGTTTGCGATTCCGCCAAGAATAAAAGCCCACACTGGAAAAAGCTTGAAGCCGAAATGACCATTGAGAAAGTGGCCGAAAATCACGAATAGAAAAAGGTTGCTAAGCAGATGGGCCACATCTCCGTGCGCGAAACACGCCGTCCATGGGCGCCACCATTGGTGAAATTCGAAAAAATCTTCGCCCGAGACCGGAAGCAGTTCGCCAACTTGCGGAACGTACCAGCCGATCAACGTCACAAATGTAACGACGGCCGCAGTAGCAAGAGCAACCGTCGAAGCCGTTGGACGAGGTTTTAGACTCAGGAGGGTGCGCACAAGCTTGCGCTCGGGCACAGGCAGAGCGACCGCATCGCTCATCAGAGGTCGAACCTTGGCTCACTCAAAGCGTTAACCATGGCTCGCTCACAGCTCGACCTGCATACCGACTTCGATAACTTGGTTGGCCGGGATGTTGAAGAACTGCGTTGCTCGATGTGAATTTCGCGACATGAAGGCGAAAAGATATTCACGCCAGATCGCCATGCCAGGCACTTCACTTGCGATTAGTGTTTCTCGGCCGACGAAGAAAGTGACTTGCGGAATATCGATCTTAAGTCCGGTCTCTTGGATTTTCTCCATCAACAGCATGACGTCCGGTGTTTCAACGAAACCAAAATGGGCTTCGACTTTGAATACCCCTTCGCAAACTTTCTCGAATTTGAGTCGATTTTTTTCTGCGACATATGGAATCTCTTCGGTCATCACCGTCAGGATCAAAACTTTTTCGTGAATCACTTTATTGTGTTTCACATTGTGAACCATCGCAGGCGGCGTCATCTCGGCGTCACCCACCATGAAGACGGCGACACCTTTGGCATGGTGAATCGCTGGGTTATCGCGAATTTGCTTGAGGAATTCTCTAAGTGGAGGAGTCGCCGCGCGCATGCGTTGCGCTAAGATCTTTCGCCCCTCACGCCACGTTGCCATGAGCAACGCCATGATGAGACCGATAACGAACGGCACCCAGCCACCTTGCGCGAACTTGGTCGCATTGGCAGCGAAGAACGCGAAATCGATGATAAAAAAGAATCCGCAGAAAGCGAAAGCCAGAGGAAATCCCCAACCCCAACGGCGGCGTGCGACCACGAATGCTAGCAAGGTCGTGATAACCATCGTCGCCGAAACACTTATGCCGTATGCCGCAGCTAAATTAGATGAGCTCTTAAACGTAAGAACAAGCCATAGGGTACCTATCAACATCGCGTAGTTCACGTGCGGCATATATATCTGCCCGATCTCCCGGCTAGACGTGTGGACAATTTGAAGGCGTGGACTCAGGCCAAGCTGGATCGCTTGTTTGGTTAACGAAAAAATGCCCGAGATCAACGCCTGACTTGCGATGACCGCAGCGGCGGACGCCAGAGCAATCAACGGATACAGCGCCCAAGATGGCGCCAAAAGGTAGAACGGATTTGTAGCTGCCTCCGGTGTTGTCAACAAGAGTGCTGCCTGACCCAAATAATTCAATACGAGACCAGGAAGCACAATCGAAAACCATGCAAGCCGGATCGGCTTTTTTCCGAAATGTCCCATGTCGGCGTAGAGCGCTTCTCCACCGGTCGTAACGAGAAACACGGCACCCAGCACGATGAATGCTTCATGTCCGTGCTCGAAGAAAAACTTGTATGCGAAATATGGATTGAATGCTTCGAGCACAGACGGATTCATTATGATTCCACGAATACCAAGCAGTCCTATGACCAAAAACCAAAGCAAAATGATAGGTCCAAAAACCGCACCGATCTTTCCTGTCCCATGACGCTGCTGTAAAAATAGAATTACGAGAATCCCGACTGTTATCGGAAGAATAAACGCTTCCATCCCAGGAGCCGCGACTTGAATACCCTCGACCGCCGACATGACTGAAATTGCCGGAGTGATAATGCCATCACCGTACATGAGCGCGGCACCAAAAATTCCGAAACCAAACAAGAGCCATTTACGGTCGCGTAAACGGGCCGGACACGCCAGAGCCGTGAGCGCTAAGATTCCGCCCTCGCCACGGTTGTCAGCGCGAAGAATGAACATCATGTACTTGATGCTGATCGTAATTATGAGGGACCACAAAATCAGCGACAACACTCCAAGGACTCGATCCGGAGTCGGCGCCATCGCGTGCGGTCCATGAAAACATTCTCTCAATGCGTAGAGAGGCGAAGTTCCGATATCTCCATAAACAATGCCGAGTGCGGCAAGAGCCATCGCGGGAAGAGGTTGTTTCGCCAAATGCCCTTGTCCATGACGAAGGTGCGATTCGGAAGTGCCGGAGGCTTTTTCGGAAGAATCGTCCGAATCGCCCGAGCCAGTCGGTTTGCCAGTCGTGATGTTAGCCATGAGGCCAAAGCGTACGCCCCAGATCGCGCTCCGTCTAGTAGCGGTTAGCGTCTTAACGATAGGGTTCGCACAATCTTCAACCTCGCTTAAAACTGAGATGACGTGAGTTTTCTACTCATATCGAGACTGGACTCCACTATCGCTTGGAGAAATCGACCCAGTTTGGGATGATATTAGAGGAAGACTAGTGAGCGTTCTCTTACAGGGGGTGTGATCTTCAATCCGGCATACAGAACGGCGCGACTCAGTGACCTTCGTCACGTTCGAGCCCTGGTTTTGAATTCCAGTTACCAACCGATAAAGCTCGTAAGCTGGCAACGTGCGCTGCTTCTCTGGTTCCAAGGTAAAGTCGAAGTTTTAGAATACCATTCCACCTGCGCTAGGTCCGTTCGCGAGGACTATCCGGTTCCTTCGGTCTTGCGCCTCAAACGCTTCATCAACAATCGTCGTTTCACTCGAGTAAAATTCTGCCGCGAAAACGTTTATCGCCGTGACGCTTACAAGTGTCAGTACTGCGGTGACGAATTTGCTGCGAAGGAGCTCACTCTCGATCACGTCGTACCGGCCAGCAAAAAAGGCCGCAAAGACTGGACGAATATGGTGTCGGCTTGCAGAAAATGTAATCACCGAAAGGCGAATCGTACTCCGCTGGCTGCGGGAATGCCGCTGCTAAGTGAGCCTCGGGTTCCCAATTGGCTTCCGCCGATTCGTACGGCTCTTAAGGTAGAGAAGCTGCCCGAATCGTGGAGAGTGTACCTGGGGAGCGTGGACGAAAACATGTTCGATGAAATGGCTCAGGAGTTCGACGAACTGACTGGCTAGTGTTTGTGCTTGCATTTGGAAACGCCTGCTACGAAATTAGTCTGCGCGTCCCGCGCCCCGGCCCTCCGGGCCGGTCGACAAAAATTTCTCCGCAGGCCTTTCCAAACGCAAGCACTGACTACAACAGTCAGGTTCGTCTTTCCTTCGCTACCGGTGAAAACAACCTTTGGGGTTTTTTATGTGTTCTGGGTCGGAGTGTATTGGATATCTATTTTTTGCCGCAGTTATTGGTTTTGCGCTGATTATTTTCTTCGGTCTTCGGTATGGGAAGGCGTTTCTCGCACGGAACTTAACGCTCACGGTGGATCGTGTTTGGGTGCGGGTTGCGGATCGCGCCACTAAACTAAGGCTCGCAAAAACGAATCTTCTCTATGGCATTTGGCTCGAAAGCAGTGCGACGGAATCGCGGCTGCTCGTGCGCAACGCGGACAATGTCGATTGTGGCCGCGTGGATTATACAATCGGAAGACGACAGTACGGACTTTCGGTTGGCGAAAACAGGTTCTTCATCGTTTTCCCGCTGACGTGGAAGCGAACGGCTTTTCTAAAAGCGGAAGGCAGTGAAACCGTTCTGGCTTCGTATTCACGGACAGGGATATTTGGCAAACACGTGTTCGATATTCCCGACTATGGAAGTCTGATATCAGAGCGGCCAAGAATCGATTTACAGTTGGCGTACAACTATCGGCTCGGCGGCCGAGAAGTTGCTGCGACAGTGCAGGAAATTTCTCCTTGGCAGCAGGTCGGTCGACTTGGACTACTGCCAAGCGAGCTCCCGCTCGCCGTACGCATCTTCATCCTCGCAGTTTAAGAAGCGCACGCCCGCGATTTAGTCGAAGAGTTCTTCTAGAAAGGACTTTTTTCGTTTGTATTTGTACTGGTCTTTTCCATAGTGCACTGGCTGTTGTATGTAGACCGGTTGTTGTGGGGCCTGCTGATGTATCGGCGGTGCTTGTTGTTGCTGCGCTGGTGGAGCGAATTCGTTTTGTTCGCTTGCTGCTCGCTCGATGATTTTATCTAGCTCGCCTCGGTCTAACCAGATGCCGCGGCATTTCGGGCAAAAATCGATTTCAATACCCTGGCGATCGGACATCGAGAGAACGACATCCTTGCACGTTGGACAATTCATAAATACCTCCTGATCGAGCTACTCTACGCCAGAGGTTCGCTTCGATAAAATCGATAAAGAATATGAGTTGAACCGCTTAAATCGATGACTCCCTGCTATTTGCCAGAGAGTCCCGGAAGCGCGGCGATGAGGCCGTCGATGATAAATTGGGCAGATTGAGTGGCGAGAATTAATCCCATCAAACGTTGGACGACGTTCATCCCGATCCGACCAATGCGGTCCGTGATTCGGTGAGCTTCTTTGAGCGTGAGGTAACTTGCGATGCCGACGAACGTGATTGCGATGTAAAGGCCTGCGACCTGCAGTGGGCCCTCGGCTTGATCGGACAAAAGAAAAACCGAAAGGATCGCACCTGGGCCCGACAAAAGTGGAATCGCGATAGGGAAAACTGCGATCTCGTCTTTTGCGGCACCTTCGCGCTGTTCGTCTTCGTTTGTTTTTGTCCGCGACGTGCGAGCGTTGATCATATCGAACGCAACGAAGAACAAGAGCACCCCACCAGCCACTTTCAAGGCTGGAAGTGTGATTCCATAAAATCGGAAAATAAATCCGCCGACAGCAGCACAGCCAGCGAGAATGCAACTCGATACAATCGCCGCACGAAGCGCTGTGCGAGCACGTCGTTCGTGCGATTCGCCGTGAGTCATAGCTAAAAACGGCGCAAGCGCGCCTACCGGACTAACGATTGTGAGAAGCGTTGTTAAACAGACGAAAAAAAACGATGACAAAAAACATCCTAACTCTTGCTAAACGGAGCCGATCAATTCGTTCAAATCTTCATCGCGAGCGGCACCGACATACCAAGAACGATAAGTAGCTAAATGCTTTTCTTCAACAGCTTTGCTCAGGCTTGAATCGGGCTCTGACCGTGCGCCCAAAAGCAAAGCGGCGGTTCGTGCGGCTCCTAGCATTGCTGCAAAGAACGCTTCCAGCGATCGAGGAGAATCAATCTTGATTTCGACTTTCGCGAGCAGACTCACCGTCTCTAACCGTCCAATTTTTCGACCTTGCGCTATGTGCGGAAGACTCGCAAGCCCCAGAAACATGCTCCATGCACAAAAGAGTCTATAACTTTTGAACGATTGTGGAATCGCCTGAAGGTAGGCAAACGCTCGTTCGGCATCGACGAGTGACGACTGATAGACATCCGCAACTATCGGAACCAGGTCTCTCCCCTCGTTCAAATCCGAGTCGCGATCTTTGAGAACGTTTACCTTCTGAAGAAAGAGGCCGAAACGAAAACCGTCGCTTAACTTTGTTTGAACCTGAGTTCCCGTTTTGCTGGCTTCAAGACGCAAAAGTCCGTCGAGGATTTCGCCGACGACTCCCGCTACGAAAAAGCAGTAATGATTCACGTCCTGCAGCGTTTTTAGGTGGAGTCGCCCGTGATTTAAATTTCGAGTTTCGGCAAACTCTCGCATGCCTTGCGCCATACTGATAACCGGCGGAAAAATCACTTCCCGTGCTTCGTTCGACAAGTTTTGCAATTTCACGACGACGAGATCGGTCTCGCGAATGAGTGCGGCTTCATTTGCGGAAATCTTTTCGGCGTTTTTAAGCAAGGCTTCGGACCAGGCCTTTACCTTATTAGAATCAGAGAGGACTTCGATAAAGTCGTTGAAGGATTTTTTTTGAACGTTGGCATCCGACCAGTGCGCGTCTTCGACGGTGTCGAGGATTCGGCAAAGCAAGTACGCGAGCCCCACCTGCTCTCGAAGCGGTTGATCGAGCCGAGCGATACAAAATGCGAAACTACGACTGACTCTTTCCAGATGAGCCTGGATTTCAAGTTCCATGCGATAAGCCTAGTTTGCTAGTTCCTAACCTAAAAGTGATTTTACAGTCCAAGAAGGCGTGACTCCAAATGAGAGCTTGTTGATAATCAACCGACTGCGTAATTCATCATCAATAGAGGTATTTATTATGAAATCTGATAGCGGAAACTCTCGGCGCGAATTCTTAAAACTGTCTGGTCTAGGTTTATTCGGTGCTGCTGCATTAGGCACAATCACTCTGCGCACAATTCCCGCTGACGCCCAAGCACCTAAGAAGCTGGTTCTTGTTTCCGAATCAGAACCGATGGCAAAAACGCTTGGCTACGTCGCTGTTGCGGAAAAAGCCGATATCAAGAAATTCCCGAAACGCGCAACGCCAGAAGGAAAAACTCAGTTCTGTCACAACTGCATTCTCTTTAACGGCGGCAAAGTAACGACTGACAAGGAAGGCCCATGCGCTCTGTTCACCGGAAAAGCAGTCGCAGCCGGCGGTTGGTGCAACAGCTGGGCTAAGAATCCTGCCGCTAAATAGTTCGACACCAAATAGGTCGACGGCAGAATCACCCGTTTCTCATAGGGCAGACTTAAGTCCTGCTTTAACCCCATATGCAGTTGTTGAGCTTCGCGGCTGAGCTTCTGTATATGGCTTTTTGCGTCGAATCGAGAGACAATAATCCTAGGAGGACTTTCAAATGTTGATCGGTAAACTACAAAGTCCAGTTTTCGGAGTGCTCTCTGCACTCATCGCAGTCCTAGGTTTTGCATCGCCTGCATCTGCCGCAGTTGACGATGCTGTGAAATGCTCGCGTTACAAAGTTTATTACATCGATCCATCTGCTCAATTTTTCACTCCGCCCGTTCCGCTCGAAGATTACGCAGAATTTGTTTTTTGTTCTGAGCACGCGAACCTCGATGAAATTCGAATGAAGCTCAAAAAGATGAAACCAATACGCAGCCAGGCGGACGCCGGTGCTGGACGAATCAAAGTCGTTCCTCGCGGACGCCCAGATGATGCGATGGTTTTTTGTGCGACAGGCGAAATCACGTACAAAGGAAAACAGTACCGCCTCGATCGTCGGATGTATGAGCCGTCACTCCTTTCGATTCGTGAAGAAGGTGACCGACAGCGATCACTCGCCATCGAAAAAGAAGATACGAACGAATATCGCGATCCGGCTTCTGTAAAACCGAAAGTGGAAACTCCAAAAAGTACGGTGACAGAGATCGCGCCTCTCACCGAACCGCCACGCGACTAAACGCGTCAACCACCAAAGGTCTGATTAATTTTCACGCATATTTCCGTGAACTCGTCCGTTTGGAGGGTTTTCGGAAACATTTTCATTCTAGGAACCGGTCATTTGCTTCACGACCATGACATGACTTCAAGTCTTCTCCGGGGGGACTTTTAGCATGAAAAACTTGGCGATCTTGATACTGGCGGCGTTCTTGGGAAGCTCAGCACAAGCATTTGAATCCGATGGAAACGTCGATCTCACTCGGCGTGCTTTTGAACTCGGTTTTCAAAACTCTGAGGAGCTGAAGTCCTACTTCGAAATCAAAGAATTTACTGTGACTGAAAACGAAATCGAGTTCTCTCCAGAAGAATTAGCATTCACTGGAATCACGATCGCAAACGGAACAGCGAACGATGCCGGTGGTGGAATTGCCGGAAGCATCGGCTCGGTACTCGCGGATCTCGGTCTTGAACTTGGCGATGTAAAAAGTTGGATCACTGTCGGACTCAAAATCTGGGACGTGATCAAAGCGAATCAACCAGTTCTCAACGTGCAAACAAAAACCGTTTCGGTACTTCCCCTCTCGCAACCAAACTGGCAGCAGATGGAAACGTGGAAAGGACCGCAGGCGAAGAGCTATACCCTTCAAGCTAAAAACCTCTACGGAGTGGTTGTCGTTTCGCACACGTACACGGTCGCTTTTCACTATGGCGGAAGTCTCGATGGCCGCGGGCAGTTCTTAGCTAACGCGACGATCATTCCAACGAACGTCAACGTCATGTGGGGCTTCACACTTAACAGCGACGTAAAAGTCGGCGATCCGCTTAACAGCGGAACGAAGGCAGACCCGATCCCTGGAATTGGCCTCGGACTTGAATGGGCTATGAGTTCGTTCCTTAAAAAACAGCAGGGTCGCGATCAGTTCTATGTACGGGGAGACGGCACAACGTCGCACTTCAACGAACTGTAGAAAAATCGAGGGTTTCAGTGCAACATTTCAAGCCGAAAATGGTCACCGTACGCGCTCTTTGGGCGCGTTCTCTCGCAGCTGTATCGATGGTTACTTTAGTCGTTGGATGCGGAAAGCATGAGCCGAACAAGTTCATCGAGACCAAGGCGCCAGGCCAGGTGAAAGTAACTCCGGCTGGAACTGCCACGCAGAAGGTTATCGATCTCAAATACAAAACTGCGTTTCTGAAATGCGAACTTCGTGCACCGAATGGCGTGGTCATTGCGAAAAGCACCGCTGCCGATACATCCTTCAGCTGGGATCTTTTAAAAGATTTTTCGACAAAAAGAACGTACGAGCTTGGTCACTCTTTCGGAGAAAACCATACGTTCAAAGTTACACTCAATGTGACAGCCCTTCAGATTTTGAGCGAAGTCGAAGTGAATGCGGACCCGACAACCATCTTTAAAATGCAGCGTAGCCCCGTTGCCGAAGTCGCGTTCGAATTTGTGAATTCTATGAAATCGCCGTCAGGCACTACCGTTGTTTCAAGCGGCAAAGGTCGAACATCCGTGCATGAAGCAGTCAGCGAGTCGGTCGTGCAGTTTGAACAAGCGACCGACGTTGCTGATGCTCAAAGCACTGCTCTCGGTGTATTCTGCCAATTGGCGACAGAACTGAAAGACGAATTCAAAAACAATATCGTCATTGTTAAATCCGACAAAAAATAGAAACTGAATTAACCCTGGCGAGCGCGTTTGTCCACGGCGAGCGCTGCTTCACGCATCACTTCTGACAGCGTAGGATGACCGTGGAAGCTTCGTGCGATGTCTTCGCTCGATGCGCCGAACTCCATTGCAACAACTGCTTCCGCGAGAACGTCGGACGCACGCGGGCCCACGATGTGAACACCAAGAACACGATCCGTTTTTTCGTCAGCCAAGATCTTCACCTGGCCGTCGGTCTCACCCATTGCTTTTGCCCGGCCGTTCGCCACGAATGGAAACTGTCCGACGCGGTAAGCACGTCCCTCTTTTTTCAACTGCTCTTCGGTTGCACCGACGCTCGCAAGCTCGGGCCATGTGTAGATCACTGAAGGAACCGTTTCGTAATTCACGTGGCCAGGTTTGCCAGCGAGAATTTCGGCGACAGCAACGCCTTCTTCTTCGGCTTTGTGCGCGAGCATTGGTCCGCGAATCAAATCGCCGACTGCATAGATGTTTTTAACGCCTGTGCGGAAATGGTCGTCGACTTCAACCATGCCGCGCGAATCCGTTTTGAGTCCGACATTCTCGAGGCCCAAGCCATCACTGTAAGGTTTGCGACCGACTGAAACGAGAACCTTGTCCCCTTGAAATTCGACTTTTTCGCCAGGCTTTCCGTCGACCATCGTTTCGGCTTTCACCGTCACAGATCCGCCTTTAACTTCGACGCCGGTGACTTTTGTCGAAAGCGAAAACTTCATTCCTTGTTTCTGCAAAACTTTAAGCAAGGACTTCGCAGCACCTTGATCGGAGGCGCCGCAAATCATCGGCGCATACTCAACGACTGTGACTTCACTGCCCAATCGCATCCAAACGGAGCCGAGCTCGAGACCAATGACACCGCCACCGATAACGATCAAATGTTTGGGAACGGCATCGAGTTCGAGTGCACCCGTCGACGACACGATCATCTTCTCGTCGACCTTTGCAAACGGAAGTTCCGCAACGACGGAACCTGTTGCAAGCATCACGTTCTTAGTTTCAAGAGTTTCGGTTTTGCCGCCGTCATTGAGTTTCACTTCGACTTTCGTAGCGGAAACGAGCTTCCCCGCCCCTACGAAGTAAGTGATCTTGTTTTTCTTCATGAGGAACTGAACGCCGTCAGTAAGGCTTTTGACGACTTTTTCTTTTCGATCCATCATCGCCTTGAGATCGAGTTCGACTTTCGCGAACTTCAAGCCGTGCACGGCGAAAGCTCCATGCGATGCCATCGAAAAATGTTCGCTCGAATGAAGCAACGCTTTTGAAGGAATACAGCCGACGTTAAGACAAGTGCCGCCCAGTGTTCCGCGTTTTTCAACGATCGCTACTTTAAGACCCAGCTGAGCCGCACGGATTGCGCCTGTGTAACCAGCCGGACCACCACCAATAATTACCAGATCAAAACTTTCGGACATAAAACCTCTTATTGAGCGAGCACGCCTGCGAGCGACGCGCAGGCGCCCGACCCTGGTCGGCATTCTGCCGAACGAAGCAATTATCAAATCTCGAGCAAGATGCGAGAAGGATCTTCGATGTTTTCTTTTACGCGGACGAGAAGCGTAACAGCTTCTTTTCCGTCGAGCACGCGATGATCGTAGCTGAGAGCCAAATACATCATCGGACGAATCTCGATCGATTTTTTCCCAGCTGACGTAACAACCACAGGGCGATCTTCGATTTTGTGCAGACCCAAGATCGCCGACTGCGGAGCATTCAAGATCGGAGTCGACATCAGTGAACCGTATACGCCACCGTTCGAAATCGTAAACGTTCCGCCCGACAAATCATCGACTGTGATTTTGCCATCTCGCGCTTTGCCAGCGAAATGTTTGATACTCAGTTCAACTTCAGCGATCGACATTTGATCCGCGTTTTTAATAACAGGTACGATCAAGCCCTTTTCAGTTCCGACAGCCATCCCGATATTGAAATAATCGTGATAAACCATGTCGCCACCATCGATCGATGCGTTACCCAACGGTACTTCACGCAAAGCTTCGATCGCTGCTTTTACAAAGAAGCCCATAAAGCCAAGGCCCGTGCCATGCTTCTCTTTGAATTTATCTTTGTATTTTTCACGAAGCGCCATGACCGCAGTCATGTCACATTCGTTGAAGGTTGTGAGAATCGCAGCTGTGTGTTGCGCTTGTACGAGACGCTCGGCGATGCGTTTACGAATCGTCGTCATTGGAACGCGACGCTCGCCGCCTTTTGCGACCTTAGGTTGCGGAGCCGGAACGCCGGCCGTCGGCTGAACTGCCGCGAGTCCACCATTGGTGCCGCTGCCGACCGAAGCCCCCAGGCCACCCGAACCGCCGCCGCCTGAAGCCGCTTTTGATGCCGCTTGTTCAGCATCTGCTTTAGTTAAACGCCCGTCTTTTCCGCTTCCAGAAATCGCAGCCGCGTTTAATCCATGTTCGTCGACAACACGTCGAACCGCAGGGCTCAACACTTCGGCGTTCGCACTGCGTGACGAGCCTGTCGAAGCCATTGCGGTTTCAGCCGATGAAGCCGGAGCTTTCGCTGAACTCAATGCCGGTGTCGATTTTGCGTTTGCATTAGCGTCGATATTTTTCGCTGGCTGAGTCAACCCCGCCGTCGCAACACCTTCGGTGTCGATGACAGCAACCGTTGCGCCAATTTTAACGACGTCGCCGGCTTTTGCCGACGTCGTTAAAACACCGTCGCTAGGTGCGACGACTTCGACACTCGCTTTGTCAGTTTCGAGGAGAAGGATAATCTCGTCGCGTTTTACGAAATCGCCGGACTTTTTTGTCCACTCGCCGATTGTAGCTTCCGAAATCGATTCGCCTACCGCTGGAACTTTAATTTCTGATTTCACTTAGATCCACCTTTACGAGCGCTACCTAATGTCAGCGCCACTTTCAAAAGTTCCTTCTGTTCGATCGCGTGTACTTTTTCCGAACCTGTTGCCGGGCTCGCACGTTCGTCTCGACCGGCATACCGAACCGGAACATCGAGACCGATCTCTTCTAACATTTCATCAAGTCGCGGTTTCATCAGGAACCAAGAACCCATGTTCTTCGGCTCCTCCTGACACCATACGACTTCTTTTAAGCCTTTGTAGGCTTTCAACACTGGAGCAATGCGATGATCTGGGAACGGATAAAGCTGTTCGACTCTGATAAGTGAAAACTTCGCTTGATCTTTTGGTTCTAGTGCTTCGCGTGCCGCCAACAAATCATAATAAACTTTGCCAGAGCAGAGCACGGCGCGCTCGACTGCCGCAGCCGCTTTTCCAGAAGTCGCTTCGTCAGCAACCACTTCTTGGAAAGTACCTTCCGTGAAGTCCGCTACTTTCGAAATCACTTTTGGATGACGAAGCAGAGACTTCGGCGACATCACGATCATTGGCTTTCGGAATTCGCGTTTCATCTGTCGACGAAGCGCGTGGAAGAGCTGCGCCGGCGTCGTAAGATTCACAACCTGCATGTTGTCTTGAGCGCACAACTGTAAGAAGCGTTCGAGACGAGCACTCGAGTGCTCTGGTCCCTGACCTTCATAGCCATGCGGAAGCAACAAAACCAAACCCGACATACGCTGCCACTTTTGTTCGGCTGAAGAGATGAACTGATCGATGATGATCTGAGCACCGTTTACGAAATCGCCGAACTGCGCCTCCCAAATTGTCAGATAAGTCGGATCCGAAGATGAGTTACCGTACTCAAATCCCATCACCGCAAATTCGCTTAAGAACGAATCATAAATGCAGAATTCCACTTCTTCCGGTTTGATCGTACGAAGCGGCGTGTACTTCTCGCCCGTTTTTATGTCGTACCAAGCAGCGTGACGATGCGTGAAAGTTCCACGAATCGCATCTTGTCCGGTCAGACGAACCGGCGTTCCCTCGCTCAGCAAAGATCCGTAGGCAAGAAGTTCGCCCATTCCCCAATCAATAGCACCTTCGCCAGTCATCATTTTTGCGCGGCTTTCGATAAGCTTCGCAACTTTTGGATGGACATTGAAGCCGCTAGGCACTGTCGTCAACACTTCGCCGACTTTTGCCAAGATCGCCTTTGAAGTCTTGGTGACTGTCTCTTTCGAGAAGTCTTCGCGAGTTGCTCGACGTAAGCCTTTCCAAAATCCATCGAGGGCCAGTGGTTTCATTGGGGGCGGTGTCTTTTGCGCGGTCTCGAGTGTCACTTGCAATTTTTCGATGCGAGTTTTGTAGAGCCGTTCAGGTTCGTCATCTGTGATGACGCCTTCTTTTAACAGCTTTTGCGCGTAGATATCGTACGCCGTCGGATGTTTTTTGATTTTCTCGTACATCAGCGGCTGCGTGAACGCAGGTTCATCGCCCTCGTTATGTCCGAAACGACGATAACAGACGACGTGCACCACGATGTCGCGCTTGAATTCTTGGCGGAAGCGGATGCCAATCGACATGGCTCGGCAGCACGCTTCAACATCGTCACCGTTCACCAAAATCACCGGTGTTTGAATCATCTTTGAAATGTCGCTCGCGTAAGGAGACGAACGCGAAAACTCGGGCGACGTAGTGAAACCAATTTGGTTATCGATCACGAGATGGATCGTTCCACCGACAGCGTAAGCTTGCAGCTGTGACATCTGGAATGTCTCGGCAACAACACCTTGCCCCGCAAAGGCTGCATCACCGTGAACTAAAAGCGGAACTACTTTTTTGCGTTCTGCAGTATCGCGACGTCGACGCTGTTTTGCGCGAGTCATACCGATCACGACAGGATTCACTGCTTCTAAATGCGATGGATTGAAAGCCATCGAAGCGTGAACTTGTTTGCCCTTCGATGTTTTGCGATCAACCGAATATCCGAGGTGGTACTTAACGTCGCCGTCGAAGAACGAATTGTTCTCGTCACGGTAACCTTCAAATTCGGTGAAGATCATTTCTGCTGCTTTGCCCATAAAGTTCGCGAGAACGTTCAAGCGACCGCGGTGAGCCATGCCTAAAACGACTTCTTCAACGCCGAGTTCGGCACCAACGTCGACAAGTGTTTCGAGCATTGGAATCATCGAATCCCCACCCTCGATCGAGAACCGTTTCTTACCAACGAAGCGCGTATGAATGAATTTTTCGAAGCTCTCGGTTTTTGCTAACTGCTCAAAAACGCGAAGTTTGTCTTCTTTGGTCATCTGCCATGTCGCGCGACCCTTTTCGAATTCACGACGGAACCAATTGCGAACTCCTGGATTTGCATCCGACACGTTGACCGCGATTGTTCCGCAGTAAGATTCGCGTAAGTGCGCGACGATCTGACGAAGTGTCGCACCTGGAAGACCGACAACTTCACCGACATTGAAGACGGTATCGAAGTCGCTGTCTTGAAGTCCGAAATTCAGAGGCGAAAGTTCTGGAAAAGATTTAATGTTGTCAGAGAGCGGATTCAGGTTCGCTTCGAAGTGTCCGTAATCGCGATAAGCGTTGATGAAGCGATAGACTTCGAGATCTTTCGACGAGAGTCCGACTTGTGCCGACATGCCCGCGGAAACTTTCGGAGCCAGAGCTTGTCCGAATTCAACGCCTTCAAAAAACAGTCGCCACTCGTCTCCAACTTTCGATGGATCTTGTTGGAACGTTTCGTAAAGCGATTCTAGAAATTCGAGATTTGGTCGGCCGGCAAATGATGCTTGGCTTCGAGATGTCGCACCTGAGGAAACCGGTGTCTGAACCACGGCTTTTTGACTCACTGATTGCTCCTGGATGAATACATGTATGCTCTCGTATTTATAACGCGATTCATTGTGAACGTCAGGCGAAAAGCCTGTTTGTGCGAAGCCCGCGTCTTTGGTAAAGTTCTTTCGAAGTAGAAAATTTCAGGTTCCAAAATGAAACTGCAAAGGACTAGTCGAGTCGGTGCTCTAGCAGCGCTCTCCGCTTTGTGAAGGCAGTTCCAAGGAAGGTTTGGCCCGATGGAAAACGTCACTGCAGGTCCTGATGCCATCGCCAAAGGTATTGCGACAGCTGAAAATCTCCCCGGCTGGGTTCATCAGCTAAACCCGTTTCTCGTTCAGTTCACAGAGCACGTCGGAATCCGCTGGTACGGACTTGCGTATCTCACGGGCTTTTTCATTGGTTACCTAATCATGGCCTTGATTGCGCGCCGCGGCCTCGTTGCTCCTGACGGAACTCGAAGTCTTCCCGAAGATCGCCTCG
>JAYSYF010000315.1:0-3330 GCA_043716655.1 Bdellovibrionales bacterium
ATTCGGATTTCACAGCACTAACAAACGGTGCCTTAAAGCCCGCCGGCATTCTTTCTTTTGGCTGAAGAAATCGGGGTAACAAAACGACCGTAAGGACGATGGCCGCTGCACCAAGCGCGGCGATTCCAAAAAACCAGCCAGCGCTTTTATTCATACTTTTGCTTTCTTAACGATCTCTTGTGCGCGTTTGCGAACTCGATCGAACTCAACCGAATTCGTCACTGCTTTTGGACCGGCCGGGTTTTGAACCGCGAGCTCATTCATCTGTGTGACTCGTTCTGCGCTTGGGGGGTGTGTTGAGAGCGCATCGGCGAGAGAAGCCATCATCGGCGCGCCCCCGCCTTTCGAGTTCGCTTCCATCATGTGTAGCTTGCTATAGAAGTCGCCGACTTTCGTCGGATTGTAGCCAGCACGAACAGACGTTCTGAAACCGATACGATCGGCTTCCATTTCATCTTCCTGAGAATTCGCCATGAACTTGTACTTCTGAACCAGCAGCCCACCGCCAACACCAGCTGCGGCGCCAAGCGCGGTCGCTTTTGCTACGCAAGATGCGTCGCTTGGTGGACAGACAAGTTGGCCAAGTCCAAAACCTGCGGCACCACCAAGAAGTCCGCCGCCAACGGCATATAACCAACTGCTGCTTTTTTTCTTCTGTGCTTCAATGCGTTCCGCTGTGTGGCGAGCGACGACGTGACCGACTTCGTGTCCGACAACTCCAGCAAGTTCAGCTTCGGTCTCGGCCATTGCCAGCAACGGAGCCGATACAAAAATGGCTCCAGCGGGCAGCGCAAATGCGTTCACATAGGGAACGTTTACGACCGTGAACGAATAATTATACGGTTTCGCTTCGAGACCATTTGCGGTCACAATCTTTCGACCGATACCAGAAACGTAACTCTGAAGTTCGGCATCGCCCGTCGCGGGATAATCTTTTTTCATCGACGCCGCAGCTTCGCGCGCCATTCGTTTTTCATCGTCGACAGTGAAATCGGTTTCTTGTCCAGTGTTGTCGCCTTCGCGCATCCGCGAGCCAGAAGAGGCGCATGCAGATAGCAACAACGGAACTGCAGCTAAAAATTGTCGGCGCTGCAGCGGAGAATGCATCATCGAGCTCAAGATCTGATCGAGCTCCTCGAGTACAGTGGGTTCGTTTCTCATGGGTTAATCCTCGAGGCGTTTAAATCCGCGTTGTTCCGCTTGTTTCAAAAAGTTCGCTTTGATTTCGAAGACGTTAATCATTCCAGATGGACTTCCGCATACTTGAATATGCATCAGACCATCTTTGCGTTTGTCGCGACCTTGAACGACGATGCCCGCCAATTCACGTTCCATTGTGTCGAGTAAAATCCCAGGCTTCTTTTCGCATTGCCTGCTGCCATCAGGTTTGTACACCCGTACGAATTCGGCGTCCGTCGCAGCTTTGGAATCTTTCACCGGCGCTGCCCCTTGTGCCGCTTTAGTTCCTTCAGTATTCAACGTCGCGCCTGGAACTGCTGGTGGGGTTTTAGTGCGATCCAGCTCGGGAGCACGAGGTTCACGACACGGATGGCTCGTGCATCCGCCTAGAATTAAAACGAGTACGAAGTATCGCCCGAAGATTCGTCTCGTTCGTTCAAAGATCTCAACTTTTTCCACGGGAACCTCTCGGCTACGCGGCGGTAGCTCAACTTCATCGAATAAAGATTCGCTGCCGACGAGATAAACCAAATCTCGTTACGTACTCGGTCCAGAGCTGGCGTCGATAGAAGTCCGTCGCCTGATTGATATTGAGCCAACGGCTTAAATGTTTGCACATCGAAAATTCTTAGTGCGCCGTCAGATTCGCCAAAGATCAGCAGGTTTTTCGAAAGAATCGGTTGAGTTGCAATACCGCTTTTGATTTTGATTGAGCGCAACTCTTTGCCGGTCGCCTCATCGAGTTCAACGACTCGGCCATCGGCTGTCGAGAAATACAGTCGGTCAATTTGTGAACCGGTTCCAACCGTCACGGGAAGGTAGCCACCAAGTTCGGACTGCCAAATCACTTCGCCCGTTTCAATCTTGATCGATGCCAGCTGACCATCGTAGCTCGCGAAGTACGCACGGTTTCCATTGATCGTCGCTGTCGAATCGACATCGCGGAAGCGATTGCCGCGTCCGAGTTTTCTTTCCCATTGCACGATGCCGTCACGTTTGCGAAGCGCCACAATGTAGCCATCGCTGAACCCGGTCAGCAGCAAGTCACCGACAACGACAGGTCGAGTGGTCGCGCGAACCGAAAGGTTACCCGTCACTTGACGATTGTAAGTCCAAATCAGTTTACCTGTGCCGGCTTCGAGTCCGTAGATAACATCGGCACCCGTCTGAGCAAACAGCATGCTGTTCTCAAGCGTCGGCGGAGCAAGAAGCTCGGCGCGCATCGCGACTGCCCAATTCACAGTTCCATTCTTGAGACTTACGGATCGTAAAAGTCCGTCTCCGCCACCGAAGAAAAGGTTCTCGCCCGAAAGCTCAACCCCTCCTTCAACACCGTTTTCAATCGCTAACCGCCATGCTTCGCTGCCGTTCGCTCGATTGTAAACGACAATTCCATCGACTGCGTTTCCCTGAATCACTTGCGAATCAGTTAAGAGCGGCGTCATGCGATTGAGGCGTCGATATGCGAAAGATTCTTTTTCTGGAGTCGCGCGCACAAACGTCGGTTCGAGGACAAGCTCACGCGTGCCCTGAACTGCCATACGCTCGCGCATCGTCGTGCAGCCGGATGCCATCACCATACAAACAAGGACGGCGGCGCCCGACAGCGTACCTGCTAACTTCACGTGCCCAACTCCAACGCGCGAAGCAGAGTTCGTGCAGTCTGCGCGGACGTAGACTTTTCGCTTTCGCTCGAAGCTTTGCGATACATTTCGATGGCTTTAGTTTTATCGCCGCCTTTTTCGAGACAGAGACCCGCACGAAGCGCGGCTTCGCTGTGTAAATAAGCGATATTTTTTGCGGCCAAAACTTCTTCCCAAAATTTCAATGCCTGATCGCATTTTCCAGAAGCGGCCTGCGCATTTCCAGTCGCCATTCGCGCGAGTCCGCCGACCAGCGTGTCCGCTTTCGTCGCTTTGACTGACGCTTCAAGTGTTGGCAACGACTGTTCGGCTTGTTTGTACTGAATGCGAGTTTCTGCCGCCATCAGCGCGGCTTGCACACCGGCAGTTGTACCCTGATGGCTTTTTGCGAATGCTTCGAGATTGTCGACGAGCGGTCCAAAATCTTTTGCAAGATCACCCGACGCTTTAACAGCGGCGCCCGACTTGATCAAATCTTCGAATTTGCCGCCGTTAATTGAAGCGAACT
>JAYSYF010000316.1:0-3326 GCA_043716655.1 Bdellovibrionales bacterium
ATTTCTCGAGTGGGAATGCTTGTTCGTATTTCAGAATCGGTTTCTTCGCCAATGATTTTGAATAACGCAGTTTATGATGGTCGGCTCGATGCGCTCTTCATTGTGCCGTATGCAGGAGAATTGCTGCCGATCTCGCAAAACGCGGGAATTATCGGACACGAACATTTTCACCGAATCTTTCAATCGATTGTACTGACTCCGATTCGTGAACTCGCTCGCCACGGGGCGATTCCTGACGGGATCGAGTATGAAACTCCGTGCGCTGGCGGCATCGTTGAAAAAACCGAAGAGCCTTCGGCAGATGCGACGGATACGATCGGCGCGATGGTTCCATTGAAGGTCCTCAATCAAACGCTGGTGCGCGGCGCGAACGAAGGTTTTGCCGACTTTTGGGGCTGGGCTTACTCGCGAGATGAAGAATTCGTTTCACGTTCTTTGGGAATGCGCGAAGATGCGGCTCGCCGACTCGACAGATCTGTCGGATCACTTCCACAAAAAGTCGGATTCAGAAACAGTCTTATCACGGTCAATCGTACGGGCTTTCCGGTTTTGAAAAGCGATGGCGCTCGAGTCGCGGCGTCGTACAAGATCGGCACCGAGTACGCGCGCATTTTACGCGGCGTTGTTGAAACGCTCGTGACCAATGGCGGCCTAAGCCGCGAGACGGCGATAGAAAAAGTTCGTCTCGCACTTGCTCAATCGCTTGAGACTTTATCGATCGATGTCACCGCAAACTGGACACGCGAAGAACTCGAGCCAGAACTTATGTTGAAACCATTTTTCACTAAGCTCATTCGCATGTCTTCGGCTGGCCCTGCGGTTTTGGATTCATCGACCGTTGGGGTTGCTTGTGCCGAACTGATTAGACTGCAAGCTTCTGACAAAATGCTCTCGGGACTTTGCGAGAAGGCGGTCAAGAAAAACGCACCGGCGAGTTTGCGCAAGTGAAGGCGGCGATACTTTTTTGCGGCCTCATGGCTCTTTCAAGCGTCGGGTTTTCTTCGGTGAACGACGATGACGATTCACTGATACCGACAGTCACTCTCGCCACGGGCATCCTTTTCGAAAAGAACAACGACAATCTCACCGAGTCTTCTCGTCTTCCTTTTGCTTTGGGATTCGGCGCACGGCTGCTCAAGTGGCAAGCGCGTCTCGAGTACGCGGCGTTTAGAACCGCTGATGGAAACACCACGGTCTCGGTCGCTCGCGAACATGAAACGGCATTGCTGTGGGGTTCGTACGAATTTTCAAGCATCGACGATTGGATGCCTTACGCCGCGTTGGGCACTGGGCTTGGCAGAACGAGCGTTGAAACACGAGTTGCTGGCGTTGTCGATGCCGCCCAAGGAGCGTGGGGTGGGTTGTTCGCGGTAGCCATCGGCATTCGCGCGAACTGGGCGCCGCGACTCGCGGTGCGTCCCGAGGTTCGCTACGAATCCGCCGAGACCTTCAAAACAAAAGACGCCCGGATGGGCGCCTTTTTTCAAGTCGACTACTTATTTTAAAACGGTTCTTCTTAGCGTGCGATTTTTTGTACGATCGCCGATGGAAGATCGGCTTGCTTCAATAATTGAGCACGGAACTTCGAAGCGTCGTTGAACGACTTGAAGCTTCCAACGCTGACCCGGTACCAAACTTTGCCGTTGATCTTCGCTTCTACTGGAAATGCTGGGAAACCTTTTTTTACCATCGACTCGACATGCTCTTTAGCGGCGTCAGCCGTTGGATAAGAAGCGACTTGAACCGTGAACTCGACATCATTCGCCGCACCGACTGTCTTTGGAAGACTCGATGGCACTCGTGATTCTTGCGCAGGTTTTTCTTTTGCGACTGGCGATGCATTGCTAGCAACGCGGTTCGCTGCTTGGTGAACGGCCGAAAGATCGGGCTTCGCCGAAGTCGCCGCAGGAGCCGAAGCTACCGAACGGGTCGAGATCGACCTTTCGCCATGAGAAACGTCTGCTGGAGCCGTTGTCATTTTCGAAGCCGTTTTTGTAGCAGCACTTACCTGCGGTGCTTTTTCAGCAGGAGCAGCTGCGACTTTCTCTGTCGCTTTTTCTGGAACGTGAGCTGCCGCTGGCGCCGATGCTGGGGCCGCGTGTCCTGTTGCAGCGACGGCGTGCGAATCTTTTCCTTGAGCTGGAACTGCTTCTGCTTTTTCAGCGACTTCAGTCTTCGCGCGACTTGTCTCGAGAGCTTTGTCGGCAGCAGCCGCAACTTCTTCGTCGTTCAAGACATCTTTGTCGTCCGTGCTTGGTTCATGCTCATCAGACGCAGTCTTGCGAATCTCTTTATCGAATTCACCTTCAAGCGCCATGCGCTGATGATCGCTGTCGGAAAGTTTTTTTCCGAACCAAACACCCGATGAGAATGCGAACAGAGATACGAGTGTGATCGAAAGAATTTTTAGTACGAGATCCCAGCTCGAGGCTCCGCGTTCATTCTGAATTTGTGCGCCGAGGCCGTTAGATTTCGTTGGCGATGATAATGACATTACTCGCGTCTCCTAATGTCGCGCTTCAAAGAAGCGCGTGTCGTCCATTTCAATTTTGCGCTCATCATGAGCTACATCTTCTATGTTAAGTAATCAGAGAACTCGGGGTCAATGTGTCAAATACTTGACAAAAACACCGAACCTTCAGCTGATGGCCCTATGACTCAAAAGCCTAGCAGCTCGAAACAAAATAACAAGCCACCTGATGCGCTCTCTGGCAAGCTCTCGCAGCCACAAGGGAAAGTGGTTGCGGCGGACGCGTTAAAGGTTGCGTTTGAGGCTGCGGACAAAGCGAGTATTGTGCTTAAAAAGCACTACGGGCGCCTGTCGCAGGTTGACGAGAAATTTCAGGCTGGACTCGTTAGCGAGGCCGATCGCGAGTCTGAGGATGTAATAAAAGAGGTCCTGCTCAAAAGTTTTCCAGAGCATCAAATACTCGGTGAGGAATCCGGACTGTCTGGCATGGCCGGTCAACTCGCGGCTCAAGACAACGCGTTGTGGATGGTCGACCCGCTCGACGGCACAACGAACTACGTTCACCGAGTTCCGTTTTTTTGTATCAGCATTGGGCTCGAAGTGAATGGCGAAATGCTTGTCGGAGTCGTCGACGCTCCACTTTTGGGCACTCGCTATCATGCGATCCGCGGCCAAGGTGCGTTCATGAATGGAAACTCAATCTCGGTTTCGAAGCGTGCGCAATTTCGCGAAGGTTTGTTTGCGACGGGATTTTCCAGCGCGGATCATATGTTGGATCATCAAATGGAACTTGTGTCTCACGTCATCAGGCATGCGCGCGGAATTCGCAGGCTCGGAGCTGCCGCTCTCGATCTCT
>JAYSYF010000317.1:0-10004 GCA_043716655.1 Bdellovibrionales bacterium
TAGGTCACATGGACTCGAAAATAAAACAGCGACAAAACTGTCGAATTCCGAATCAAATTACCGGAACAACAGGCCGCACTCGGTATTCACTGGGCTATGGCCAAGCGCAATCACACTGCGATTGTCGATCAATTTGACTCGTTGCCATTCTGGTTTCGCTTCCCATATTGATAGAGGAACTCGAATTTAGTTTCACGAAGAGGTACTCTGCGGCGGCCGAAGACGCGTTTTCTATTTCTTGATGTAGTTGCGGAAGGCGGCAAGACCGAGTGCGCCCGCAAGCCCATAAAAAATTGCCGACAAAAGTGGAATGCCAAAAATCACTGTGCCGTGATCGACAAACATCGTCGCACTGCCGGAAATCATGAGACTTCCAATCACCAAGCCAAGAAACATGAGATTCGACGAGGACTCCAAAGACTTTTTCACTTCTTCAAGCTCGACGAGACTTAAACGAAAAGCGAAGTCCGGATGGTTTACGCGACGTACGAATTGTCGAACTTGTCGCGGTAGCGTTCGGACCAACATTGCAGAGTCGCGGCCGAAACCGAGTGCGTCTTCTTTAAACCTCGTAGTGTCCATCTTTTTCGCCACGAGTTCGTCTGTGAATTCGAGTGCGTGCGGTAACAGGTCGAAATCCGATTGGATGATTCGACCCATTCCCTCAACCGTAATGATGGACTTAAAGAACAACATCAATTCGCTAGGCAAAACGAGATGATGTTTTGCGGCGACGACGGTTGTCGACATCAACAGTCGACCAAGATTCACGTTTTTTAGATTTAATCCGAAGTGCGGAGCCAACAGGTCCTGAAGATCCTTCGCGAATTCATCGACGTCGATTTCATCGTTGAACGGAGCCAGATCTACGTACTCGTACGCGAGACGTTCATAGTCCTCGGTATAAAGTCCGACGAACATGTTTGCGATTGCGTCTCGCACACGTTCGTTAAGTCGACCGACAATTCCAAAATCGATGAGGCCGACAGTGCTATCAGGCATGACGAACAAATTGCCGGCGTGCAAATCGCCATGAAATAACCCGTGGACAAATACCTGGCGGAAATAACACCGCACACCCGCGCGCATCACCGCATCCAGATTCAGACCTGGTTGCGCGAGTGCTGACGGCTGAGAAAGTGCGATCCCCTCGAGGGCCTCAAGAACCAAAACCTTCGGACCCGAGTACTCGAGGTAAACGTGCGGAATTTTGATCGTTGGATCGTCCCGAAAGTTCTGCTGGAAGCGTTTGATATTGTTCGCTTCGACGCTGAAGTTCGTTTCGAGTTCTAGAGTTTTGAAAAACTCGTCGACGATCCCAATTGGATTGAAGACTGCGGCCTCGGGGACGAAAGCCGCTAGCTGCTCGGCAAGAAAATATAGAACCCCAACGTCGTTCTTCACGACGTCGACAATGCCCGGACGCTGAACTTTAAGTACGACTTTCGATCCATTCTTGAGGATGGCTCGGTAGACTTGCGCGATGCTCGCGGCGCCAATAGGATTCTGATCGATTTCTGAAAATACGGCATCGAGGTCGCGACCAAATTGCTGCTCGAGTGTCGAACGCATTTGTTCGAATGGCAGAGCCGTAACCTGGTCGTGTAGCCGCTTGAACTCTTCGACGAATTCTTCCGGAATGAGATCCGGTCGTGTTGCGAGCAACTGTCCAAGCTTTACGAACGTTGGTCCAAGTTCTTCGAACGCCATCCGCAGACGCTCTGCCGGAGTATACTGATCGGCGTCGATACCGCTGATTCGCTCAACAAGGAATTTCCCTAGCCGAATTCGCTCGGCAACGTTTTGAAAGCCGTAACGAGCGAACACACTTGCGATCGTTCGTAAGCGCGCAGCGTTTCGCAGAGCGGAACCACCGCGCCGCGAACGCCGCGTTCGGTTGCGCGTCGAACGACGGCTAGTGATCACTTGCGACCTCGCCGCCCAATCGATTTAGGTTTTTTACCAGCAGCTTTTGGCTGCTGCTGAGCGTGCTTACCGCCCGAGGGTTTTGCAGGAACAATTTTGCTCGGAGCTCCGGATGGCTGCAGCGCTTTCTGTGCTGAAGCAACTTTGTGAGGAGAAGCGCCTTTGCGTGCGGCCTCTTCGTGCCGTTTAGCACCTTTCGCGGCACGACCGCGGCTGCCAGACTTTTTACCCGCAGGCCGCTCTGTCTTGGCATCCTTGATACGATTGTCCTGCGCGCGCGCGTGGCGACGACCTCGCCCACCGACGAGTTCTTCCGCAGCGGCGGCGAGTTCTTCGACATCCATCTCGTCGCCCATCACTACAAGTGCCTCTTCAACCTGTGCTCCTTCGTCTTCCAGCTGGAAGTCGATCTTGCCGGTGCTGATATCGACGTTGGCGACGACAACTTGAAGTGGATCTCCCAGTTTGAAGACGCGACCCGTGCGACGTCCATAGAGACGCATGTTCTGATCGTCATATACCCAACGATCGGGACCAAGGCTCTCGAGTTTCACGAGTCCATCGATTTCGAATTCGCGCAACGTAACGAAAATTCCGAACTTCGCAACGGAAGTGACCGAACCTTCGAGTGTCTCGCCAAGGTAACGACGGATGAAGCGCGCTTTCTTAATCGAGATCACAGCGCGCTCGGCTTTAACCGACCGTTGTTCGCACGACGACAGATGTGTCGCCGCCGACGCGATCTCTTCGATCTCCATCCCCTGATTTCTGTACCGAGGATATAAAACGGCTTTAATCAGGCGATGGGCGATTAAGTCAGGATATCGACGAATCGGTGATGTGAAATGCGAATAGAAACTAAATCCAAGTCCGAAGTGCCCGATGTTGTCGGCGCTATATTTCGCTTGGTTCATAGCACGCAACGTAAGAACGCTCAGAATCTGCCCACCCGGAATTTCTGCGGCAGCCTGCAACGCTTTTGTTAACTTCTTTTGCAGTCCCTGCCCGTGACCAATTTTTCCTTTGCTTGGACCTAAAAGGTTCCAAAGCATTTTCTCGACGGCCTTGATGTTGTCTTCTTTCGGCTCTTCGTGAATTCGGTAAATACCATGAATCCGATTGTCCGAGAAAAACCGTGCTGTCGCGATGTTCGTCAGCAACATCAGTTCTTCGATCAGGCGATGTGCGAAAAGTCGTGTGGCACGAACGACGTCGATCGTTTCTCCGCTGGAATCGACAACAACCTGAGTTTCGGGAATTTCAAGTTCAAGCGAACCTTCGCGGAAACGTTTCGCCATCAGAATTTTAGCGAGATCCGAACAACGAAGAATGTTTTGACAAACTTCAGGCGCATCTTTCAGTTTGTCGCCCGGCTCGCCATCAATAACTTCTTGAGCTTCGCCGTATGTGACGCGAGCTTTCGAATTCATTACGCCTTCGAAAAAGCGATAATCGATGATGACGCCTTGGAAGTCGAGATTCATCTCACAAACGAAGCAAAGTCGATCGACCTGTGGCTTGAGACTGCACAGCTCGTTCGAAAGTTCTTCTGGCAACATAGGAACGACGAAATTCGGGAAGTACGTGCTGGTTCCGCGCGAATACGCGTCTTCGTCGATAGCACTTGCAGGTTTCACATAGTGAGAAACGTCGGCGATCGCGACGAGAACTTTGAAACCGCGAGTTGTGTTCTCGACATAAACGGCGTCGTCGAAATCCCGCGCTGTAGCTCCGTCGATCGTGATGAGATTCGTCGAACGGAGGTCTTCGCGGCCGACACGGTCTTCTGCAGTCACTTCGGTTTTCAGTGCCCCAGCTTCACGTTGCGTTTGGAACGAGAACTCGTCGGGGATTCCTTTTTCGTTGATGATTCGAATCACGTCGTTCAACGGCTCTTCGATATCACCAATAATTTTAATTACGCGCCCTGAAAGCGGCTTGTCGTTCGATGCATAGTCTGTGATTTCGATCGCGACCATGTCGCCTTCTTGGGCACCCTTCGAATCTTCGGTCGGAATTCGCAGATCCATTCCCCAACCGTGACCTTCATCTTGAATCACGCCGTAACGACGGTCGACCGGAAGAAATTTTCCGACGACGCGTGCATGAGCGCGCGAGATCACACGTTTGATTTCTCCGAACATTCGATCGGCACCCGTCGCCTTGCGATCCATGGGCCGCGCTCGAAAAACTTCGGCTTCAACTTTGTCATTGGTCATGACGCCAGACATGTACTGGCGCGAAACGTAGATATCTGGAAGTGAAGCGTCTTCTGGAATCAAAAATCCGAAACCATCGGGATGTCGTTTGATAGTTCCTGTCACGTACATGCGGTTGCCTTCGCGACGCGCCTCTTTTGAAGGACGTCCTTGATGGCTCGGCATCCGCGGACTTTCTTTTTGTCCACGACCGAGTGGAGCCACGGCTCGAGATTGACCGGCACTTGGCGCAGTCGAATCTGTCGACGGAGACGAACCGGTTCCGATCACGCGTGCACGAGGCCAACCCTGATCGACGGTTTCTCCCGCACGACCTGCAGGCGACGTGGCTTTTTCAAATCCAGGTTTAACTGCGCTGTTCCGTTCAGAAATAATTCGGTCCGTAACCGGAGTGTTCATCGCTGAACCGCGGGCTTTGATCGACGGCTTTACGATTTCTGGTGTCGAACTCGGAGTCTCGATCGGTGGACGCATCACCGGGCGCACCGAAGTACTTGGATGCCGTTGCCCCGTGCGTTCTGGCATCGGCGCCGAAACTGAATCCGTTGGCGGCGGTCGGAAACTCATGACCGGCTGATATTGAACCGATCGCTTGTCGGGTTTTGACACATCGCTCCGGTCATCCGGACGAGCGTCATGAGGTCGGATCGGCGGACTGAAGCGGTTTTTTGCCGCAGCCCCCGCGCCGCGATCAAGCACGTCTTTGAGACTGCGACCATTTTTGATGGTGCTATCACTTTTGCTTCGACCACTTCCAGCTTTTGAGCCGTCAGATCGCGAAGATCCACCACGTGAGGAGTCACCAGAGCCGCTGCCTGAGCCTCCGCTACCACCAGAACTACGCTTACTTGAATCTCGATCCGAACCGCGGCCTCTTGCCATGTGTTAAAAACTACACCCGCAAGACGTGAATTCCAACCGACTTCATGCTAAACAACTCGTTCGTCCGCATCCTTTGCCCGGGTGGTGGAACTGGTAGACACGCGTGGTTCAGGTCCACGTTCCGTAAGGTAGTGCAGGTTCAAATCCTGTCCCGGGTACCATCTCTAATACTGATATCAGCCATCCGACGTCAGATTTCAGATATCATTCCGATATCAAGATATCCGATATCGCGATATCGGAATCGAGTTCAGATCGCGGAAAACAGCATTCCGGATATAGGTTTCAGGCTTCCGAAGTCCCCACCAAAAAAGAGCCAATCGCCAAAACGTCCATCTCGTTCCGCACAAAGCATTGAATCGCATGCACTGGTTTGCAGACAACTGGCTCGCCTTTGCCATTGAACGACGTGTTTATGATGACGGGAACGCCCGACAACTTTTCGAACTCCACAATGAGCTGGCGAAGTTTCGGGTTGCTCGTTTTATCGCAGGTTTGAACCCGCGCGGTACCGTCGATGTGCGTGATGGCGGGTACCGATTTTATTTTTTCTTTACGAACCTGCGGCGCGATCAACATGTACGGCGATTTGATTGGCAGATGAAAATATTCGTCTGCGTTTTCCTCAAGAACAATCGGAGCAAACGGCCGAAAGGCTTCTCGCTTCTTAATTTTTAAATTCAGAATGTCCTTCATGCCTTCGAACGTCGCGTTCCCTATGATCGAGCGGTTTCCCAGAGCTCGAGGTCCAAACTCCATGCGACCCTGAAACCATCCGATCACTTTATTATGATGAATCGCACTGGCGACTTCGCGGCACATTGCTGGATCGTCCAACTTTCGGAACGAAAGACCGGCCGCCTTTAGTTCCGCTTCAATTTCGTCGTCGCTATATTCAGGGCCAAGATAGGCGTGGTCCAGGCGATGGCGAACAGGGTTTCCCAAAATTTGGTGATAGACGGCAAGCGCCGCGCCAACAGATCCGCCCGCATCACCGGCTGCGGGCTGAACGAAGATGTCGTCGAACTCGGTTGCTTCTAGAATTTTTGCGTTTGCGACGCAGTTGAGTGTAACTCCGCCGGCAAGACAAAGTTTTTTAAGCCCCGTCTTTTTCTGCAGAAGACGAGCATTGGCGATAAACACATTCTCGACAATCGCTTGGCAAGCCGCCGCAATATCATAGTGTTTCTGCAGCCACGGATCGCCCACGACACGAGGTGGTCCAAACTGCTTCACCCAGCGCGGGCCCCACATCCGTTTGCCCTTACGAAACGCAAAATAACTTTCATCGATTTCGAAACTTCCGTCGTCGTGAAGTTTCACAATTTGCTGCATCTCTTTGAGATACCGATTCGGATCGCCATAACCGGCGAGTCCCATCGTCTGACCTTCACAACCGTGCGCAGGGAAACCGAGATAGGTCGTCACCGTCGTATAGAGAAGTCCGAGCGAATGCGGATAGTGAATTTCTTTTTCGATCTCGATTTTATTTCCGCGACCGACACCCACAGAAAACGTTGCCCACTCGCCGACTCCATCGGCCGTGATGATAGCGGCCGATTCAAACGGCGATTGATAAAATGCGCTAGCGGCGTGGCTCAAGTGATGTTTCAGATACAGGATCGAACCGTTGTAACCAAGTTCATCAGCAATTGTAATTGGAAGCGAAAGCCGAGTGTTCAGCCACGTCGGCATCGAGCGACGAAACGCGCCCCACGAAAAAGGCCACATGGAGATGTGGTCGACGATGACCCGCGCGAATTTGAGATACGGCTTTTCGAAGTACGCGATGTGATCGATTTGTGAAATATCGATGTTGGCAAACTTGAGACAGAACCGAATCGATTCGATCGGAAACTCGCTCGTATTTTTAACGCGGCTGAAACGCTCTTCTTGTGCCGCCGCGATGACTTCGCCGTCGCGCAAAATGCACGCAGACGAATCGTGGTAAAAGCAGGAGATGCCGAGGATATACACTAGATCCCTGCGTAGATGAACGTCATGATGATTCCCGGTCCAATTTTGAAAATCAAAATCGCGAATACGACAAGACTGATAAGAATGGGCGCAAGAAAGTAAAAACGATGTTCGCGAATTAAGTGGCGCATCTCGCGAAACATCGGTCCAAATCTAAACATTGCTCACTCCTAAGATTGAAACGCCGCGCTCTCGACGCTCGAATCATAACCGGTTGCCGAAACCCACCCGCTCGAAGAACTAACCGTAGGATGACGCAATCTATTTCGAAAGAACAGTCGCATTACGATGCTAGTTGCGCCAATCACCAATCCATAGACCAGAAGCAGCGACAACGTTCCAAGGACACGCTGCAGGAGGATTTTGACGGCGAAAAATTCGATGATCTGAAAGAATCGAAGAATCGGTCGAGGAATTTTGCTTTTTAAGCGCTTAATATCCATTTTTTCTCCGTCGGGTCACAGCATCCTTGATGGCCGACCAATTCTTAATCATCTCGGCAGACAGATTCTGCGCAATAACAGCGTAACCCTTTTCAGTCATATGGCCAAAATTGAGTCCGCCTTCGCGAGCAAAGTAGTCCGTGTAGTATTCCGTTTCATTATCGTGACTGACAAGCGTGTTGAAGTTTTCATTACTAACAAAAAAAACACCGCGATACCGTTCGTCCACTGGATGAACCTTCGTGGTATAGAAAACGGAATGGAAATTCTCAGTTCGTGGAGTGTTCGACAGGAAGTATTTTAATCCCTCAGTGGAACCTGTTGGATATTGCATCGCAAACCAAATTAAGTCGTTATTTCTAACATAGTCGGCGAGGCCGCGATAAATTCCTTCGAGCACCCGTCCCGACAATTTCTCTTTACCTGGTCGATATCCTACATTGAGGAAAATCTCGCTCAATACTGGGTCGTCGGCTGCGCCCGATCTCGCGGCAATAGCCAGAAGCTGAGGAGTTACTTCTGCGCCATTAGCCAACGCGCGCTTGATCGCCTCCAAACAGACCTTCTGTTTCTGCTGTCGAGATTGCAGGTGGCAAAAATGTTTCACAAACGGATGAATACGCTTAACCATCTCGTCGTACGACTGTAAGTAGATTTTTTGCGCGGCAACTAACAGTTTCGCTTCGAGCAACGGTTTCACGTCGCGAACTTTCAAAGACCTAGACGCGATAAACAGTTGGTTCGCCACCGCCACGTTCATCAACGCCGAACTGTCCTCATATTGTTTCTGTACAATTTGTAGTTTCCCAATAAAACCGCTGAGGCCTTCCTCCGAAGCGATAGCAGTCTCGCTGAGAAGCTTCAGCCCGGCAGATTCCGCAGCAAGTTCGCGCTCGGTGACGTCACTTTTTTGTTCGAAAACCTCGGGCGCGAATGACTTGATCTCATAACAACGTGGGCAATTCCAGGCGATTTCAGACCAATAGATCAGTCTGACCAAAAAACTGTTTTGATACAGAAAACTTCGTTCAACATGTTCAACCGTCGAGGAATTAACACCTAGCATGGAAACGATGACGTCCGGCTGCAACTCGCTCACAACTTCTCGCAATGCCCCGAGCTGGAACGTTGAAGAAGATCCCGATCGGGCGATGTTAACGACCTTTATACGGTTCGGCTCCCCCCGAGATTGAAGTTCTTCGTTCATCTTCCGCTCGAGCTGAAAGGGCCAATCAACTTGGCGACTGCCTCGATCAAACATCGGGGCAGTTGTCGATTCTCCTAGAGCAACGATCCATATGAGATTTGGATCAGAGTGAAATTTTCGATACAAACCATTTGCGTCGGCTCTAAAACTATCATTAATCAAATTCGCAGCACTCAAGATGCCCTCGGCGATCACCGCCGTACAGATGACACCCAAGAGGAAGACCAATAGACGCTTTCCTGTTTTGCGAACTCGTGCCATTGAAGAAGGCTAAATTAGAAAACCAGGGCGTTCATCAGAATTAATCGCTTTGGTCTAACCTCGCGGTAATTTGCTGCAAATGCTCGTGCAGCGAGAACTTCTCTTCGGCCGATACGCACTCGTTAAATTTTTTCGAGCCAACTAGACCTTCGAGCGTCACTTTGGCTTTTTGCAAACTTTCGGAATCGGAACGATTGGCAAAACAGCTAGCAACTTTTCGAATCGATCGGCTTGTGCTGCTAAGATCGGGACAGCGAAGGCTCTGCGTTGATTCGTAAGTTTGTTCTCCCAGTCTGGGCCGCTTCAACCCTGAAAGGTCCGCTGGAATACAAATCGGTCCCCCGCTGCTGCCGTTGCCCCCGCCTCCACTAGCCGCAGATGTCAGAAGAATAATGGGTCCGCAGAGTGCGACGAAAATCAAAGTCGCGCCGGCCACCGTTACGACAACATCAGCAACGTAGGCCACACCTGTCGCCGAATAACTTACGGCGCTTCCGCCGACAACTTTCGCTTGATCAATGATTTGAACAGAAGTTTCTCGTTCTGGAAGGTGGGCGAGCGCATCTTCGCAGCGTGATTCATCGAGGTCTTTTGCGAAACGTTGTTGCTTGTGGGCGCAGCCGACCTGAATTGAAAATGTCGCCGCAACGAAGATGCGCATCAACTGGCGTTTCATGACTTCCCCCATAGAGGAAGTTTATCAGCTGGCACTGCGGCGACGTTAGCAACCGGGGTTAATACTGCTCCATAATAGAAACAGGACTCGTTAAAACGAGTTCAGAATTGATCTCGGAAGCGCCGATCGCGGACGAAACGGTCGAAAAAAGTCGTCGCAGCTTCGCGGGCGTCATCACCCGAAAGGCCCTGCTCACCCGCGAGGACAGCAGCGATATCATCGATTGAGCGAGTCCCATCTGCGAGAGAAAGCACCAACGCCATGACTCCAAAAGAAATTGCTCGCTCACCAAAGGCTGGCAAGGCTGGAATCTTCAGCGTGGGATTTCGAATCCATTCAACGCGATCGTCAATGTTTGGTCGCGCGGGCGCAGTTGAAAGCGAGCGTCGCCAAACAAACTGAGTTACAGTTTC
>JAYSYF010000318.1:0-3299 GCA_043716655.1 Bdellovibrionales bacterium
GCATACACAATGCGCTGCACTTTTTTGTAGTGCTCGATTCGCTTACGAACATCTTCGATTCCTCGACCCGCGTCGACGAGTTTATCGATCTGCGGATTCGAATAAGAACCGCGGTTTCGTCCCTTCGGAGGAACCTCGTTGGAATGAAACGCCGTCTTGTATATGTCGGGATCCGTCGTTCCGACCCACTTCATTGTCGCCAGCTGAAAGTTGCCTTGATCCATATCTTTATAAAACGTCGCCCATTCGAAACTCTGAAGTTTGACAGCTAGACCTGCTGCTTCGAGTTGATTCGCGAGTACTTTTCCATTTTCGACCGCCTGAGTAGAGTTCGAGGTTTTTAGGACCACTTCCTTACCCTTGAGTCCGTTTGCTTCGATTAATTTTTTCGCTTTCTCTAAGTCAAACGTCGGTCGCGATAGGGAAACGTCGTGATACGGATTGATCGGCGACAAAATACTCGTAGCTGCCTGAGCGAGTCCTTCAAGTTTAAATCGAATTATTTCGTCTCGATTGATCGCAGCTGACAGCGCTTCACGAGATTCTTTCTTCTGGAAAACTGTGTCTTTAAGGTTCACGAGCATGTAGGTCATCGAGAGGCCTGGATATTTAAAAACTTGGAAGCCGCCCTTTTTCTCGATCTCCGTCACTTTCGCTGGTGGCAACTCTTGTTGAACTAGATCGAGTTCACCTTTCATCAATTTAAGGAAACGCGTGTTGTCTTCACGCACGACCTTGAAGACCACGGCTTTCAATTTTGGTTGTGCATAGACGTTGAAAGGATTCGCTCGAAGCCGAATTTCATTCGTGTCGGCAGAAACGAAACTGAAAGGACCGCTGCCAATCGGTTTGTCTCTGAACAGATCACCCTGCTGAGTTACGATCTTGGCGGGCATAATTTTAACTGGAGTGAGATCCGTCAGTAATGTCGCCGAATAGGTTTTCAATTTGATCGTGATCGATCCACCTTCGGGTCCGTAAACGGCTTGAAAGGATTCGATCGCCTCAAGTGAACTCGCAAATCGTCCGGATTTTCTGAAGGAGTCGATTGAGAATTCGAAATCTTCCTTCGTGACTGGAATTCCATCTGGGGATCCGTCATCAAACTTTAGTCCAGGTCGAAGCGTGAAAGTGTAAATCAAATTTTTGTAAGTCCACTTGGTCGCGGCCTCACCGATGATCTCGAGATCAGGTCCGAGTCGCACGATAGACGAGAACAACAGGTTTGTGAGTCGCATTCCCCCAGCGTCCATCGCAGTTCGAGGATCGAGCGTTGCCGGAGCTGCAGACAGACCTACGTACAGTGTCGAAGGATCATCTGCGGTTTTTTTCGTGCAGCCCGTCAGAGTCGTCGTCGCAATTGCAGCGAAGAGGAGGGTGACGGAGAGAGTCAGCTTCAGGCTGTTTTGGAAGTTTCGAAATTTTATCGTCATGTAATCAATTTCCCACTCGGTTCTGTTCGACGCAAGCTCTGCTACTAGTTACAATCTTATAACTATGAGAATTCAGCCGCGCATCAATTTATCTTTCTCACTCTTCATCGTAACTTCACTGCTTCTTTCTGATGCACACGCAAAGCGGTCATTGGCTCAAGCCTCGACGCCGCTTGAAACAAAAATTATTTCGCAAATGGAAAGCGCCGGATTTAAAAAGGCCGACGTTGGAATCTGGATCGCAGAAGGTGATGCAACGCTCTTTGCTCACCAGCCTGACAAAAAGTTTATTCCGGCTTCCACTTCTAAAATTCCAACCGCGGCGGCCGTACTTGGTTTGCTTCCGCAGGGCCACAAGTTCAAAACGGTTTTTGCCACGGACTCTAAAAACGTCAGTGTCGGAGCAAACGGAAAAATCGCCGGCGGTTCGCTCAAGGGTTCGCTCTATCTGGTCGGCGGCGGCGATCCCTCCTTCGTCTCCGAAAGCATGTGGTTTCTGGTCAACGAGTTAATGCGAACGGGCCTCACGGAAATCGACGGGGATATCGTCGTCGACGATTCGCGCTTCGACGATATTCGTTTCGGAGAAGATCGCCAAAGTCAGCGTGTCGACCGTGCCTACGATGCGCCACTCGGTGCAATGTCGCTCAATTGGAACGCCGTCACTGCTTGGGTCAGGCCCGGAATAAAAAGCGGTGATTCCGCCGATGTCAGTCTCGATATCATGAGTCCGTTTTTGAAACTCGACAACAAAACGAAGACCGCAAACGGCGACAAAGCCATCGCCGTAGCTGTCGAACGACTCGCGAACAAGGAACCGAAGAATGGCGAAACATTCTTGGCGACGGGATCGATCGGCGCGAATCAGTCAGAGAAAGCAATTTACAAAAGCATTCGCGAGCCCGATATGTGGGCGGGAAATGCGGCGGCCGTTTTTCTTTCGCAACGTGGGGTCGTATTGAAGGGCAAAGTTCGAAGCGGAAAGGCTCCATCCGAACCGCTCGTTCTGGCGGTGGCCGAGAGTAAATCTGTTTCGCAGATTGTTGCAGACATGATGAAGTGGTCGAATAATTTTGTCGCCGACATGCTTGTCAAAAACCTTTCCGCAGAAGCTGGTGACAAACCGGCAACGACGGCGAAAGGAATGCAACGTGTGCGGGCTTACATCGAGAAGTCTGCGGGATTGAAACCTAACGAATACGAATTGATCAACGGCGCAGGATTCACTCGAGAAAATCTGATGAGTCCAAAACAACTTGGCGCAGTTCTTACAGCGGTCCGTCGCGATTTCCGTATTTTCCCGGAATTCTTATCGTCTCTTCCAATCTCGGGTGTCGACGGAACGCTTCGCAATCGATTCAAGGGACTCGAATCGGTGGGCTGGATTCGAGCGAAGTCCGGTTTGCTTAACGGCGCGATCGGGCTCGCAGGTTTTGCGGGCGACGATAAGGGTCGAATATTCACCTTCGTGTTTTTGTTCAATGGATCAGCCGGCAAAGAGGATTCTGCACGACAGCTCTTCGATCGCATGGCGACATCAATCGTGAAAACACTCTGATGGCATTCTCCCGTTCCACTGCCATATTAGTTGCGGCTGTCGCTTTTGTCGGCGGACTTGCAATCACGGAATCGCTAAAAGGTCAGACACCCGAAAATGCGACAGCTCCAGGCTTCGGAGCCGATGGGGGACCAGAAGCGTCTGAGGGCGATCCCGATCAAGGCGCCTTTGGAATGCCGGCGATGCTCAGCGACGATGAACCGGCGACGGATCCTGCGCTATTCGAAGAATCAACTGACCTCTTGCCCGAGAGATATTTGCTTCGCTCGGTTCCATGGCGGGCGCCCGAATACTCAGGTCAAGAAAGC
>JAYSYF010000319.1:0-3298 GCA_043716655.1 Bdellovibrionales bacterium
TGCATCAGCAAGTGGGAAGTCCTGACGAATTTTTAGAGACAGTAAAAACGGATTTGTTCGATCGAGAAATTTACGTGTTTACTCCGAAAGGAGAAGTGCGCGAACTTCCCGATGGATCGACACCGATCGATTTCGCTTACGCAGTACACACCGATGTCGGGCATCACTGCTCGGGTGCAAAGGTCAACGGACGCATTGTTCCGCTGAAGCACAAGCTTCGCAACGGCGATACGATTGAGGTCATCACGAAGCCCGATCAGACTCCATCGAAAGATTGGCTGAAGTATTGTGTAACCACTCGGGCGAAATCGAAGATTCGATGGTTTGTTACCAATCAAGAGCGTAAGCGCGCTGCCGAACTTGGCCGCGACATTCTCGATAAAGAATTTGCGAGATACAAACTTGCGAAAGATCAGTACTTGCGGGCGTCGAAAGAGTTCGACCGCATCGCGAAGCACTTTAAGGTTCACGATCTTGACGATCTTCATGTTCAAATTGGATACGGGAAAATTGTAGCGAACGAAGTATTGCTGACATTTGAGCCGGACTTAAAACCGCCGGTTCCGGAAGAAGAAAAGCCGAAGACGTTCTTGGAGAAAGTTTTCTCGAACGCCAATGCGACGAACAAAAAGAGCGCTAAATCCAAGTCGATCATCCGTGTGGACGGCCTCGACGACTTGCTGGTTCGGTTCGCTCGGTGTTGTAACCCCATTCCCGGAGATCCAATTCTTGGATTCATCACGCGCGGGCGGGGTATCACGATTCATCGTTCTGATTGCGAAAAGGCATTCGAGGTCGACAACGAACGTCGTATTGACGTCGATTGGACAGTCGATACGACGCCAGAAGGGCAGACTCGCAACGTGCGCGTGCGTGTCATCAGTCAGGATATTCCGGGATTGCTTAAGAGTATGACCGAAACATTCTCAGCTCGCAGCGCGAACATTCTGAATGTTCAGGCGCGAACGACCAAAGATAAAAAGGCCGTGTGCCAATTTGAAATTTCCGTACGAGACAAGAACCACTTGTCGCAGGTCATCGCCGATCTTCAGAAGATCCCGGGCATTATCGCAGTCGAGAGATTCTAGAATCTAAAGCCGAGACCTGCGCGAGCGGCGATGAATGTGGTCGCAACGTCGTTAGACGGTGGGAACATTCCGTACTCAGCTGTCATTTGAATGTAAGTCGAACCACCCATGAGCCAGTTGAATCCGCCGCCGCCGTAAAACACCGTGGTCGACGAGATACGATTGATATCTAAGATATTCGACGTTTTTGAGATCGGGAAGTGCAGACCGAGTCCGCCCATAGCAAACGGAACGAATGTTCCATCGCTGAACGAGTACTTCAACATCAAGTCGACACAAGCATACATGATTTCAGTTTTGAATGAGCTCGACTGCACGTTGAACTGTTCTGCGCCGATTCGAGTTAAAAGCCCGAGGCTTCCAGTGACTGGAATGTCGACAAAGCCTTTCGCGCTAAAGCCAGAACCTGTCATCGCCTGCGCTGTAGTTCCAGCAATTGTGACACTCTGTGAATCCATCGAATAGCCACCGACCAAACCGAGAGTCATATCGCGGAAGACCGTTGCGCCGCCGGCAGACCGAACTTTCTTTTTACCCGTCGTCGTTTGTTCAGCCGCATCCGCTGCTGCTGCGTCTGGATCGGCTGGAGTCTCGCCGTCAGCCGACGCAGTCGCACCTTTGGATTTTCCAGCGGCGGTGACGGTCATGCCTTCGGCAGCTTTACCTTTGGCGACTTTTACTTTTGCACGTCCGTTTTTAATTTGAACGATTTGAAGAATCGCTTTTTTCTTGCCGTTTTCCATGGCGAAAAACTTATCGCCGACAGCGGGTGAACCGTCAGCGGGATCAAAGGCTACGATTGCGACATTACCCTTAACTTTTTGCACTGTCGCCGCGTCAGCGCTTGGCGCGGACATCGAAAAGGCGAACAGAAATAGAAGGCCGGTAATCGTGGCTAGACGTGCATGATGCATAGGTGGACCTCACTGTTCATATGGTAAGTCGTGAAAAGACTTAACGCATCAACTAGCGAGAGACCCGGACAATTGTCGTAGCAGAATCGGCGTCGAAACACATGATATCGAGACTACTGCCGATGCGAAGTGCGCACGCAGCGTTCGACGTTTGTATTTGTCGGACCGCTTGTGAGTTGAAGTTCTGCCGATCCGTATTGCTGTAGAGCGAGCAACCGGTCGAACACAAACACCAGAGGATCAATGCTATCAATGTTTTCACGTTCGCTGCCAAGCCGCCTCCAGAAAAAGAAAAGACGCCAGGCGCTTCCGCCGGCGTCTTAAAGTTAGCGAAATTCTTCCGCTAACGGAACTAAGATCAGAACGGAATATCTTCTGAGCTGTCGAAGCTTGGCTCGGGACTAAAGTCTTGGAATCCGCCACCATCATCTGCAGGTGCTGCGGCTGCGGGACGACCGCCGCCAGCATTGAATCCACCACGTGGGGCGTTGTTCTGCTGCTGATACTGACCGCCGCCAGCCGACGCTCCTGATTCAGCGCGCTCGTTCGGACCACCCAAGAATTGAACGGTGTTAGCGACAACTTCGGTCGAATATTTTTTTGTTCCGTTATCTTCCCACGAACGAGTCTGCAATCGACCCTCGACATAAACTTGGCGACCTTTAGAAAGATGGCGACCGCAAATTTCAGCGAGCTTGCCCCAAACGACAATGCGATGCCACTCAGTGCGCTCTTGTTTTTGGCCTTCTTTATCAACCCAATTTTCGCTTGTTGCGACGCTGAGGCGAGCGACCGTGCCGCCATTGCCGACTTGTTTTGTTTCCGGATCAGCTCCGAGTCGACCTACGATAATAACTTTGTTCACGCCTGCCATATAATTTTCCCTTCCCGGCTCGTTTGTTAAAAAGGGCGCCGGATGCCCACAAGCAACAAACTAGAGCCGGAACTTTGTGGGAGGCGAGGGAAAAAGCGTGATTTAGGAAAAGCGGCGCCTCGCGTTACTTCGACGCTTCGAGCGCATAGTATTGCGGCGGGGGGCCAAAGCTTTCCCCCTTCACACCAAACGCATACTTAGTTGTTTCGCCGTTCATTTTCTTGAATGCTTCCACAGCCATAAGCGGTAGGGCGGCGCCAGATTTGTTCATCGCGTCCATCAGCGGTTTTGCGATCGACAGTTCGACTTTGAGGTCAAACGGTCCCGACGCAGCTCTGACGCGACTGCCAGGCTCGGCATCTTTCTGAAGAGTGACGCCGATTTCGCCGCGAACTCGGCCGGTCAACGAATCGGCAGCTTGG
>JAYSYF010000320.1:0-9983 GCA_043716655.1 Bdellovibrionales bacterium
TTCATGTTGCTCTTTGATAAGCCAGCCATGATCTTCGCGCCCACCGGCCCATCCATCACAGTCTTTGCTTGTTTGTGATCGCGGAAGAGAAACGGAAGATCGAGGACCCACATAGTCGGATTCATTCTTCCCAACTCGGTCGTGTAGGTCTGTGTCATTTCAACTTTGCCGTCTTTTACGAGCATGACATCGTCGATGACGCCTTCGCCGAAAGTGTACTGCTTATCGACGCCATATTTCGTTCGATATTCAGATGCCGTCAGCACCTCAACCGAAATTCGACCTTTCGATTCACGCTCAACTTCTGTTTTGAACTGGAGAGCCGCTCGCTCGAACACACGGACTGGTTCATGTGCGAGAAGCCAGCGAATTTTAAATTGTGGTTTCACCGCTTCGCCCGCTTGAACAAAGCTAACTGGTAGCATTGCGATGAATAATAAAAGTAGCCAACTTTTGACTGAAGCTTTATCCAGAATCATTCGCTGACCTCTTGCGCGCTTTGCGGCAGGTAGAATTCGATATTCATTTTTCAAAGTTCCGACCTTAAGGTTAACATCTGGCAAACGCCGCTCGCAATGGAATATTTCCTATGCGAAGACGGTCGATCAAGTAGCTCAAATTGAGGCGAAAACTGAGAAATACCCCCGGCATAGACAATATACGCAATAGCGGCTGGCCAATCGCCATCGCCTTCGGTGTCGTAGTTTTAGCGGCGGTCTGGACGATCGTCGTGGTCGACCGGCTCTATCTTCGAGATATTTTACCTGTGCCCCATGCATCGAACTCTCTCGCATTCGATTGGCAATCAAACCAGTGCGAATCGCGGCCGCAAGGAACGGGTTCCTTTCGCGAGTGCGCAATTATTCGCGACCGAAAAGAGAGCTGGTTTCGACTACACTTTCAGAATCTCACCGGCATTGAAGCAGACAATCTTCATCTCGGAAATTTTCTCTTCAGTTCACTGCAAGTCTCTTTCAGTCGCTGGCTGAACACCACTTTTACAAAGGGTGAGATTTGGGAAGTCAATTTCTCGCAAGCCATTTTCCGCAATGTCACTTTTGACGGTACGGATTTACGCGGCTCGAGCTTTGTCGGAACTCAGTTTGAAGATTGCGCGTTTTTAAACGTCACAATGCAAGATATCAACTTTCGAGAAGCGCGTTTTACTCGAACTCGATTCGAAAACGCGAAATGCCATCAGTGCGATTTTGGTGGTGCGAACTTTATTGATTCGACGCCCGCCGGTGACTTTGAAGGCTCGTACTACAATGTTGAAACGCGTTTTCCCTTTTCTTGGCTCGACGCTTCCAACATGGGATTCGTCTATAAAAAGTAGGGACAGCACTGCGCTGTTTGGATAGCCTTAGCCGAATCACAATGCGCACATCTAAGGATATTCACCATGAATCGTAATGCTCGAATCTCGGTTTTGCTTCTCGTCCAAGCGGTCGCTCTTTTATTCTGCAATTTCGCATTCGCAAACCCAGAGTTCAAAGTCGTGGGAAAAGCGCGCCTTCGTTATGAGGACACACAAGGTTATTCAGGCACATCATTTCAACGTGCCGGATTTTGGTCCGTCCGACTGCGACCGGGATTCACTTTGAATACGGATAGTGACACGTCGATCTACTTCGAACCGCAGTTCGCAAAAATCTTGGGACGCGATTATTCGTATACTCAGGTTGTCGATTCAAGCGGTTCGGTTGCGTACAATGAAAATCTGCACATGCATCAAGGATACTTGAAGCTGAAGCTTTCCGAAGAATTCGAGTTTAAAGGCGGCCGAATGGCCATGGACTATGGCGGCGCCGCGATTATTGGCTTCGCCGATTGGGGCGTCTTCGGCCGGGCCTTCGACGGCGTTCTTTTGAACTACAGCAGCGAATTAGTGAAAGTCGACATCGCACAAGTGAAGTTGAAATCCACACCGAACACCATCGACGCGGATAAGGAACTGAACATTCTTTACTCCACATGGATGCTTGCTGAAGCACTGAAGGCGTTCGAAGTTTACGGATTGTACGAAACGAACCGCGCGCTTGGCGCGAATGACCATCGTCATTCTATTGGTTCGCGTGTGAAGGCAAAAATCGATCACTTCGATATCGGCGCCGAGTATGCCTTCGAAAAAGGTTCGTCAGCTTATTTCACCGGAGACCAGACCGGAAACATGGCGTTCGCCGAGCTTGGTTATTCGTTCGATGTCGCCAAACTTCGCGTTGGGGCCGAGTGGAATTCAGCCAACGAGTCGTGGCGCGAATGGTATCCAACGACAAAATCGCACCTCGGTCGAAACGATGTTGTCGGGCGCCGCAATTTGACGGCGATTGCCCTCCGAACGAAAGCTGAAGTCACAGACAAGATCGGGATGACTCTCGATTATTGGAACTACACACGGACGTCGACCTCTGCGACTCCATACACAATTCGAGACACGACGACCGTGGGAACAACAGTGGCCTCTTCGTCGGCAGATATTGGATCATCGTTAGAGTTCGCCGTTAAATATCAAATGTCAGAAAAAGTCGAATATGGGATCGGCGCCGCGCTCTTCTTTCAGGGCGCTTATTTGAAGGAAAATTTTGGAGATCGGGCGATGACCGACTTCTATGCGACAGCCAACATACAGCTTTAAGCCGCACCAGCGTCGCATTGCGTGAATAGTGCCTACTAGAGCAGCAGCGGCCGATCGGACATATTACCCGGTCTGGCCTGGCACTTTGACCCGCCGTTGATTTTGTCATCTAATAGTCGGACTCGTGCGAGGATGTCTGTTTGGACCAAAGTCAAAGCCAAGAGTTTATTCAGCATCTTATCAATGGTGTCAGCCTCGGAAGTATCTACGCGCTTATCGCACTTGGCTACACCATGGTTTACGGCATCCTTCAGCTGATTAACTTTGCACACAGCGAAGTCTATATGGTCGGCGCATTCGCGGCCTATTATGTCGGCTCAAACAAAGCATTGGGACTGACAGATCACCCTGGAGTCGGCGCCCTGATCGTACTTTTGATCGTTGCGATCGTCGCCTGTTCAGTTCTTGGAATTACGATTGAGCGCCTCGCCTATCGACCGTTAAGAAAAGCACCAAAGTTAAATATTCTGATCACTGCGATCGGTGTCAGTCTCTTGCTTCAATATTCGGGACAAATTGTTTTTGGTGCCGATCCGAAACTATTTCCAGAAGTAATCAAAGACGTAACGTTGTTCCAAATTGGTGGCGTCGACGTTCGATCGCTCGATGTTACTATCTTGATCGTAGGCACACTCGCGATGATGGGACTTCATTTCCTCGTTCATCACACAAAAATCGGTACAGCGATGCGCGCTGTGAGTTCGAACGCGATGGTCGCCCGGCTGATGGGTATCAACGTTGACCGGATTATTTCCTTCACATTCATCATCGGATCCTCGCTCGCTGGAATCGCGTCTGTCCTCGTCGGACTCAAATATCCTAAGATCGATCCGCTGATGGGATTACTCTTCGGCATGAAAGCGTTTGTTGCCGCAGTTCTTGGAGGAATCGGAAGCTTGCCAGGCGCGATGCTTGGCGGAGTTCTGCTTGGACTGTGCGAAGAGATGGTCGTCGGTTATCTCTCGAGTACTTATCGGGACGCTCTCGCCTTCGGCATATTGATCGTGATCTTGTTGTTCCGCCCTGCCGGACTTCTTGGATCGCAAGTTCGGGAGAAAGTCTGATGGCGTTCGACGATCGTCTCGCGCGAATTAAATCGCTCAAATCACTTCCGGCACCGATCGTTGCGGTTCTCGTACTCACGGGCATCGGCGTGCTACTCGACAATATTTCGAATCCCTACACGCAATTTGTCATGCTGCTGATTCTGACGAACGTCGTCCTCGCGACCTCGCTCAATTTGGTCAACGGTTTTACCGGACAGTTTTCTTTAGGACATGCCGGCTTCATGGCTGTGGGTGCTTACACGTCTGCGTATTTGGCTCAGCGACCGGAACTAGCAGTGATACCAGATCTGCTGCGCTATTTGATGTTGCCGATTGCAGCCGGCCTGCTCGCTGCTGTCGCCGGTTACGTCGTCGGACTTCCATCGCTGCGACTCAAAGGCGACTATCTCGCAATCGTAACTCTCGGTTTCGGAGAAATCATTCGTGTCGCGCTTTTAAACTCTGAACCGCTCGGCGGCGCACGCGGAATGTATGGCATCGCTTCGGCTCAAGCCGTACCTGAAATTGGACTCACAGAATTTTCGGCGCAGTTTTTTGTCGCGAGCGTTTGGGCCGTCATCACGTTTGTCGTCCTCTGGCGAGTTGTGCATTCGGCGAAAGGCCGAGCATTCTTATCGGTTCGCGAAGATGAAATCGCGGCAGAAGCGATGGGTATCAACACCACTCAAACGAAAGTTCGAGCTTTCGTTATTTCCGCATTCTTCGCAGGAGTCGGCGGATCGTTATTCGCACACTCCGTGAAGTATTTAAATCCGTCGACGTTCAGCTTCACGAAGTCGGTCGACATCATCATCATGATTGTCTTGGGCGGAATGGGAAGCTTCACCGGTTCAGTCATCGCGGCCGCGATCATCACTGTGATCCCCGAAATGGTTTTGCGCGAACTTCAGCAAATAACGGGCATCGATCTGCGTATGATCATCTACTCGTTGCTTCTGATTCTCTTTATGATTCTTCGTCCCACTGGAATTCTCGGAACGCTTGAGGCACCTCACATTTGGAAATATCTGATGGGGCGAATGAGTCGCAAACGACTCGTGGAGAAAGCGCATGAGTGAGGTTTTGCTTCAAGCCACAGGTATGACAATGCGTTTCGGAGGCCTTACTGCCGTCGAAAGTTTTAATCTGACGCTCAAGTCCGGCGAACTTGTCGGCCTCATCGGTCCAAACGGTGCCGGCAAAACGACCTGTTTCAATTGCCTGACGAGCGTCTATAAGCCGACCAGCGGATCCGTCAGCATTCGTGGAATCGACACCAAGAATCTTAAGCCTTGGCAGATCTCGAAACTGGGGATGACTCGTACATTTCAGAATATTCGTCTTTTCCGAGATCTCACAGTTCTCGACAACGTGATCGTCGCCGGACTTCAGCACACACGCCATTCGGTGCTCGACTCAGTTTTGCGTTCACCCCGTCACTTTATCGAAGAAGCACGTTTGCGCGAGCGCGCGCTCGAGCTTCTTGCGATTTTTAATTTGCAGGACAAAGCGGATCTACAATCGGGCGGACTTCCATACGGCGAACAGCGACGTCTTGAAATTGTGCGGGCGCTTGCGACCGAGCCCCGACTTATTCTTCTCGATGAGCCCGCAGCGGGCATGAATCACAAAGAGACGGAAGACTTGATGAACACGATTGCGAAAATCCGAAAAGATTTTCGCCTCGCGGTTCTGTTGATCGAACACGATATGAAGCTTGTGATGGGAATTTGCGAACGTATTATCGTGCTTGATCACGGTGTCGTGATTGCCGAGGGTACTCCTTCGGAAATCCAAGCGAATCCTAAGGTCATCACAGCGTACCTCGGCACAGAGGAAAACGTATGAGCCAAAAGACCGAGTCCGGTGGTCCCATTCTTAAGGTTTCGAATCTCGAAGTGAATTACGGCGGCATTCTTGCTCTGAAGGGCCTTTCCTTCGAAGTAAAGCAGGGCGAAATCGTTTCTTTGATCGGCGCCAACGGCGCAGGCAAAACGACGACCCTCCGAGCGATTTCCGCGCTCGTCCCTTACAAAGGGTCAGTTGAATTCAAGTCAAAAGCTGGAGACAACACAGATCTAGCGAAGGTGCCCCAACACTCCATCGTCAAACTTGGACTCTCGCATTCGCCAGAAGGCCGCGGGATTTTTCCGAATTTAACCGTACTCGAAAATCTAGAGATGGGTTCTTACTCTCGCATCGACAAAGAAGAGATCGCGAAAGATCTCGAACATTGCTTCGTGTTTTTCCCGCGACTCAAAGAGCGCTTGAAACAAAAAGCCGGCACACTCAGCGGCGGCGAACAACAGATGCTCGCGATTTCACGCGCGCTGATGGCAAAACCGTCGTTGTTGTTGCTCGATGAACCGAGTTTGGGTCTAGCGCCACTCATCGTCGCGCAAATTTTTGAAATCATCAAAGCCGTCAACAAAGAGGGCGTGACCATTCTTCTCGTCGAACAGAATGCGCGCATGGCGCTGCGGATTGCACATCGTGCCTATGTCGTAGAGACGGGTAAGATTACGATCTCGGGCAAGGGCTCTGAACTCTTGAACGACCCACGCATAGCTGCCGCGTATCTTGGTGGCCACTAGGCTCGAGACAGCGCTTCACTAGACGTATACCCAAGACTATTGCGCTGCGAAATTGACGACGAAGCGTTAGTTTTGTTAGCTGTAGGCCGCAACTTAGCTAAGGGGAACCACCTGAAATTCAACTCGTTGAAAACTACTCCAAACTCGTTCATCACTCTGCTCTCTTTGCCACTTTTGGTGGCGGCAGTTCTTTCGTTCGGCTGCACTAAAAAGAGCGCCGACAGCGGAAACGAAATTCTCGTCGGAGAATTTGGTTCATTCACAGGTGGCGAAGCGACTTTTGGCCAAAGTACTTCAGAAGGTATCAAGCTCGCGTTCACTGAACAGAACAAAGCCGGCGGAGTAAAAGGCAAACAGCTGAAACTCATTACTCTCGACAACCAAGGCAAACCAGAGGAAGCGCGTGCAGCCGTTCAACGTCTGATAACACAAGATCGCGTCGTTGCAGTTCTCGGCGAGGTTGCAAGCAGCCGAACACTCGCAGCTGCGCCAGTTGCTCAACAATACAAAGTTCCAATGATCACGCCCTCGTCAACGAATCCTAAAGTAACCGAAGTCGGCGATTATATTTTCCGCGTTTGTTTCATCGATCCATTCCAGGGTTTGGTGATGGCGAAGTTCGCACGTAACGAAATCAAAAAAAGCCGAGTCGCAATTTTGCGCGACGTTAAGTCAGATTATTCGACCGGCCTCGCCGACGTCTTCACGACTGAGTTCAAAAAACTTGGCGGAGTTATCGTCGCCGACGAATCTTATCAGGCCGGCGAAACGGATTTCAAAGCTCAGCTCACTCAGCTGAAAGGCAAAAAACCGGACGCGATTTTTATTCCGGGTTACTACACAGAAGTTGGTTTGATCGCCCGTCAGGCGCGCCAGCTCGGTCTGACTGTTCCTTTGCTCGGCGGCGATGGTTGGGACTCGGAAAAACTTTCTGAACTTGGTCAGGATGCCATCAAGGGCAGTTACTTCTCGAATCACTACACGACCGAGAGCACAGAACCAGTCGTCGTCGAATTCATCAAACGTTACCGCGAAGTTTACAACGGCCGAACTCCCGATGGCCTTGCGGCTCTCGGTTATGATGCCGCCCGAATCTTGATTCAAGCGATGGAGCGTGTTCCGCAGATCACGTCGGTCGCGTTGCGCGATGAACTCGCGAAAACAAAAGACTTTGTTGGAGTGACTGGCGTTATCAGCATCGATTCGAAGCGAAACGCGACTAAGAGTGCCGTGGTTGTGCAAGTCGACGGCAAAGTAAACCGATTCGTAAAAACGATTACTCCTTAGTGGCCTCTTTGCGGCGACATTCGAGCTGCATGGCTTCCGCGGTTTTCGCTGGGCTTGTTGCCGCCGGGTGTGCCGGTTCTTCAATTAAGTCCGCTGTTGGTGGCCCCTACAGCGAAGCAAAAGCATTGCACTCGGTTTACGACCAGGACGACGGTCGGCATTTGCGTGAGTCGCTCGAAAGAGCCGCTCACAGCCGTAATCTCACCGTTTCCATTCTCAGCGACACTCACCATGTGCCACACATCGGCGGCTCGTCGACTGTCGCGACTTTTTTCGCTCAAGGTTTTACGCACGCGTATTACAGACTGTGGCAAATGGAAATCGGAAGTCGAATCGCTGAGGGCACCGTTTCCGAAATTATGGGAAGCCAGTCTGTCGAAATCGACCGCGTCCTTCGTCCCTACGAGATTAACCGTGCTGCAATTAAATCTCTCGCGAAGATGATGAACGATCCGGGTACGCGTCTAGCGCTGTCGGCGTACGTCGAAGGCGTGAATGCTTGGATTGATCAACTGAATCCAGCGATGATGCCCGTCGAGTTTCTGCAATTTAAGTCGCGGCCACGAAAGTTCGAGGCGATCGACGCCGCCCGTATTGTGACTTTGCTAAGTTGGTCCGCGAACAATCCAACGGTTGAACTTCGATTGTCCCGAACACGAGCGGACATTAGCGCATCGTTGTTCGAAAGATTGTTCCCTTGGCCTGGTCCGAAGGTGCGACCAGCTCCTGCTGTGAATCTCAAGCCAGACGAATCTCCTATCGACTTCTCTTATGATTTTTGGGCCAAGTCTTTGCCGAACACCGGGAGCAATGCGTTTGTCGCGCCCGGTACTTCGGACGAAGTTTTTTTGGCGAACGATTTTCATATGAAGTTTCAATTGCCGACCCATTTTATGCCGATGCAAATCATGTCGAACGAATTTAACGCCATCGGAAGTTCGATGCCGGGAGTTCCCGGAATATTATCCGGAACGAATGGAAACGTTGCTTGGGGATACGTCGCATCCATGGCCGACGAAGGCGATTGGTTTCGCCTCGAATTACGCCCCGGTCATCCAGATGAATACCGCTGGAATGGTGGCTGGAAAAAATTCGACATCGAATCCACGGTGATTCAATCAAAAGATGCGCCCAGCATAACGATCGTTCAAAAACGATCGGCTGCTGGTCCGATGATTGGCGCGGTTCGAAGTCCAACAGGAATCGTTGAGCTCGCCTATCGATGGAATGGCGAAGACGGACGAAACTACATTTTACCATTCACCAGACGTCTGACGATGGAGAAAGCCGCGGACTGTGGCGATCTCGAATCCGTAAAAAATTCTGGGCCCTATGTTTTGACCTGCACAGATACCCGCAATCAAACCGGCGTTTGGCTCTTAGCAGAAGTGGCAGAGCGTCCGGCACATCAAGATCCCCGAGTGTTGATGCTCGCGAAAGGGGATCGAGATTTGTGGAGGCCTTCGAGCCCAAGCAAATCGACGCTGCCGAAAAATCCCAACGCTTTTCCGATTAAGACTAAAGCAGTTCTCGCGAACAGCGACGTCGATCTAAAACAAGATCGAATTTATGTCGGCTGGAACTTTTCTCCTCGGGACCGCTCAACGAGACTGAACGATTTGCTGTCTAAAGCGAGTCGATACAGCTTTGAAGACGTCTTGCGTATTCAATCTGACATAACGAGCGCGAAAACCGAGCGAACTCGAGGTGCGATCGTCGGGATTGGCCGTCGATATGTCGAGAAGGATTTTTCACCATCGAAACAATGCGCCAAGAGCGTCGTCGACGAAATTGAAAAGTGGAATGGACTCTACGATTCGGCATCGAATGCGCCTCGTCTTTTTTTGGCGTGGCAGGTCGAAATTGGAAATCGCCTTTGGTCGAATTTGATCGGTCCGCAGAACCCTCGGTTATGGCCGAACGCTTGGACGACCGTCGAATTGCTCAACGGCAAGTCGGCCCTATGGGACAACAAGAAAACACCAGCGATTGAGTCCAAGGATGACATCGTGGTGGCGGCGCTTCAAGCAGTCTGTGAGTCACGAAAAAACCCAGCGGGAGAAGACGTCTCCGCCACCTCAGAAATAGTTCGACCACCAAAATTTCTATCGCTTCCGCCCGGGCTATTCGAAGGGATCGACAACCTCAAAGCCGACGGTTCGGGCGAAACGGTTTTCGCCCAACGTGGAAATCACGGAACAACTTATCGTTCTATTATCAGTCTCGGAAAGGAAACGCGCTTCTGGACAGTGGCTCCAGGAGGCATCAGTGGTGACCCGAAAAGTCAGCGATCGACCGATTGGTTTCGCGACTGGTCAGACCGCCGGATTTTCGAAAGTCCATTTCTCTCGAATTCAGAACTCATGAAGCGGCAGTAGCCGTTAGTATCCGTTAAGTTTAGCGTGCTCGAAGAAGGGAGCG
>JAYSYF010000033.1:0-2352 GCA_043716655.1 Bdellovibrionales bacterium
AAGGGCCGTTGAAGTCATCACAGTCGTTGAAGTTGCGCAAGGTGCTGCTGGTGCGTTGATGAACGGGGTCGCGGCTCCCTGAACGACTCGCGATATTCCTGCCGAAAGTTTTTCGATCGCAGTCGCTTTGGTGATCAGCAACGAAAAATCCGACAACAAAGTGAGATGGCGAAGCACCGTGCTTAGAATAGTTGTGTTAGCTAGGTAGGTCGTAAGACCGGTACCATCGGAGTTCACTATATCGATGCGTCGGCCGGCTGTATTTTCCACGGCGACGAGCAGGCGATTGGAACCGAAAGGTGCGATCGAGTTAGGGAGGTCGCCGTTGCCGAAGGTATTGTAATCGACAACGATCCCAACAAAAGCGCCGGTTGAGAGATCATATTTTGCGATTGTTCCGTTACCAGTCGAAACGGTTGCGCCACCGGCATAACAAGATCCACTCGCTACATAAAGGTAACGGCTGTTGATGGAAGAGTTGAAACCCTCAGAAGTAAGTTCTTCGCCGCAGCCACTCAGAATCAGCGCAGAAAAAATCACGGAGACGACGATCGATCCGTATACCGTCGAAGCCATTCCTAGATTTTTTTTCTGCAAGCCGAGTCCCGACATCGGTGCGGTCCTTCCGTATACGGGACTTATCGGTTTCTCGGGACGAGAGTGTGTGTGAAATCGAGACATTCTGGGCTAAACGCTAGGCGGAAATTTCTGTCTGCCTAGGTCGTAACGATGGGACCGTCGTAAGCAACCGTCGTCATGCTCATCATCAAGTTTCCGTGTTGGAACATTGCGAGCGTGCCGGGCGTAAGTCGCGTCCAGCTTTCGTTTGCGGTTAATGGATCGGTTGCGACAATGGCCACGCGGTCTTCACTTGTCGTGAGTGCACCGAAGTCCACTGCGACATCTTGATCCTTAAGATTCGCAGCGCCGAACGGAGCTTGCCGAATGATGTACGACAATCGATTCGAGCAATGTGCGATCAGCGCAGATCCGTTTGAGAGAACGAAATTGAATTCTCCGAATCTGGCCGTTTCCACTGTGAGCTGGTGAATCATACTCATCAACTTTTCGTCACTTGGTCGAATATCGCCGAAGCGTTGCTTAAGCTTCGTCAGCAAAAAACAAAATGCCTTTTCGCTATCGGTTGAACCGACGGGTTGAAAACTGCCATCAAGATTGGGCGAAAAGTCTTTCAGGTTTCCGTTGTGAGCAAAGACCCAATATTCGCCCCAAAGCTCGCGCTGAAAGGGATGAGTATTCTCAAGGTTAACGCTTCCTTGAGTCGCTTTGCGAATGTGGGCTACGACATTTTTTGATTTGATCGGATAACGGCGAACAAGTTCGGCAACAGGCGACGTCGCCGAAGGAGTCGTATCAAGAAACAGACGAACACCGCGGCCCTCGAAAAATGCAATTCCCCATCCGTCTTTATGAACATCCGTGAGGCCACCTCGGGCTTGGAATCCGGTAAAAGAAAAACAGATGTCTGTAGGGACGTTGCAATTCATCGCAAGCAGCTGACACATCTAAGACCTCGAAGTTCACTTTAACATAGAATACTTCAAACAAAAGCGCTTCCTCGAAACGCCTCAATCGACAATGTGGCTTTAGGCGTGGGATTCTTCAATTTCCTATGACACGAAATTTAAAATATTCGGTTCTCGATCTCGCCTCCGTCGCTGAGGGCGCAACGCTCGAGCAGACGTTCGAAAATTCGGTCTCGCTCGCTCAAAAAGCTGAGGCTCTCGGTTACACTCGGTTCTGGTTCGCCGAGCATCACAACATGAACGGAATCGCGAGTTCGGCAACATCGGTATTGATTGGTCACGTGGCCGGTCGAACTATGAAAATTCGTGTGGGGTCTGGCGGCATCATGTTGCCGAATCACGCGCCGCTGATGATCGCCGAACAGTTCGGAACGCTCGCTTCGCTCTATCCCGGTCGAATCGACCTCGGACTCGGGCGAGCACCGGGCACCGATCAGCAAACTATGCAGGCGATCCGCCGCGGCCTTGTCGTTCCGGAATTTTCAGAACTCGTCGAAGAACTGATGTTTTATTTTGCTCCGGCACAACCGGGACAATCTGTCGTCGCAACTCCGGGTGCAGGAATCGACGTTCCGATTTGGCTGTTGGGTTCTAGCCTTTATAGCGCAAAACTCGCGGGCCTCTTGGGGCTTCCATATTCTTTCGCGAGCCATTTTGCTCCCGAACTTCTGGTCGAAGCGCTGCATGCCTATCGAGCGCACTTTCGTCCCTCGATGACCTTAAAAGAACCTTACGTCATGCTTGGGGTCCAAGCGGTGGCAGCCGAGACGGACGCTGAAGCGGAATTTTTAGTGACCAGTCTTTA
>JAYSYF010000321.1:0-9964 GCA_043716655.1 Bdellovibrionales bacterium
GAAGTAGGCCTCGCTACTGGCGGCGCTAACATTCAATTCGCGTGTCATCCCGTCACAGGCGAGCGCGTCGTTATCGAAATGAATCCGCGCGTTTCGCGTTCGTCGGCACTGGCCTCAAAAGCGACGGGATTCCCGATTGCTAAGATTGCTGCGTTGCTCGCCGTCGGTTACGAACTCGATGAGATTCGAAACGACATTACGAAGACGACACCTTCTTGTTATGAACCGGCACTCGATTATGTCGTAACGAAGATTCCTCGTTTCGCGTTCGAAAAGTTCCCGGGCTCCCAAGACTCTTTGACCACGCAAATGAAATCGGTTGGCGAAGTCATGGGTATCGGCCGAACATTCAAAGAATCATTCATGAAGGCTGTCTCGTCGCTCGAGAATCGCGTCGAAGGTTTGGCTCCAGTGACCTTCTCCGAAAAATTGTTGTCGCTTCCAAACAGCCAGCGCATTTATCACCTTGCACAGGCATTCCGCGAGGGTTGGACCGTTCAACAAGTCTATGCTGTGACGCAGATCACGCCGTGGTTCCTCGAGCAGGTTGAAACGATCGTGAAACACGAATCGATTGTCGCGGAAGCTCCGGTGCTCTCTCGTGAAATATTGCTGAAAACAAAACGCCTCGGCTTTGCAGACGCCGCAATCGCGCGCTTACGAAACGAGAGCGACCGAAATAGTTCGAGTACCTCTATCGAGAAGGCGTCGGACATTCGGAAACTTCGTCACGAACTCGGAATGCGCCCCGGTTACTCGCAGGTCGATACGTGCGCCGGAGAATTCAAATCCGAAACTCCGTACTACTATTCCAGCTACTGGGCAAAACCACAGCCAGCCGCGAAAGTTACGAAGAGTCGCGTCGCTGTTCTTGGAAGTGGTCCCAACCGGATCGGCCAAGGAATCGAATTCGACTATTCGTGTGTGCGCGGTGTGAAGCGACTACAGGCTGAGGGTCGTCACGTTGTTATGATCAATTCGAATCCAGAAACGGTTTCGACAGATTACGATACGAGCGACGAACTTTATTTCGAGCCACTCACTGAAGAATCGGTCATCGAAATATTCGATCGTCTGAAGCCCGAAGGCTTTGTTGCACAACTCGGTGGTCAAACGCCGATCAACTTGGCGCGAAAGCTCGTCGAAGCCGGTCACCATTTATTAGGTTCCTCGCTTGAATCGATCGATCTCGCGGAAGACCGCGCGCAGTTCTCTAAAATCTGCAACGAACTGAATCAAACAATCCCGGCGATCAAAATTCCCGCGAATGGAATGGCCGGCACGTTTGATCAAGCGGCGCTGATAGCGGGACGTATCGGTTATCCAATCATTTGCCGACCAAGTTACGTACTCGGTGGGCGACGGATGGAAGTCGTCGAAAATGAAGACGAGTTACTTAGCTACTTCGAGCGTCACGGTGATTTCATTTCGAATGAAGAACCTTGTTTGATGGATCAGTTCTTGGAAGGTGCGCTCGAGGTCGACGTCGATCTCGTTCGTGGAGTCGACTGGACAGTGATCGGCGGAATCGTTGAACACATTGAAGCCGCAGGAGTTCACTCGGGCGACTCGATGGGGGTACTCCCACCGCAGCGACTCAAGCAAGATACTTGCGATTTGATTGAACAGATCTCGATCAGTCTCGCAAATCGCTTGGGTACAATCGGTCACCTCAATCTTCAGTTGGCAGTTCAAAACGATCAGGTCTTTATTCTTGAAGCGAATCCGCGAAGTTCACGGTCTGTTCCGTTCGTAAGTAAAGCGACACTGATTCCGATGATCGATCTTGGAATACTTGCTTCGCTTGGAAAGAAATCGAGCGAAGTTCAACCGTCCAAGTATCGATGGGACAAAACACCGTACGTCAGTGTGAAGGGCGTCGTGTTTCCATTCAAAAAGTTTCCAGAGTCCGACTCAATCTTGGGTCCCGAGATGAAATCGACAGGCGAAAGCATGGGCCGAGGTGCCGATTACGCCGAAGCATTGTTGAAGGCATCGATCGCAAGTCACATCATCATCCCGCCATCGGGCGAAGTTTTGCTTTCACTGCGAGATCGCGACAAAGAAACGATGCTGTTTCTCGCCCGGTCTTTGGTCGGGATGGGATATCGGCTTTCCGCGACTTCTGGAACCGCGCGATTCCTTTTCAACGAAGGCATCGACTGCGTTCCGGTCAAGAAAGTGCACGAGGGCCGACCGAACTGCGTCGACAGAATCCGCTCTGGGCAAGTCGCTCTGGTCATCAACACGACCTCTGGCCGGCGAGCGGTAGAGGCGAGTTTCGATATTCGACGTAGCTGTATCGACTTCTCGATTCCGTGTATCACCGAGAGCGATGCCGCTGAAGCGTTGCTGACCGCTTTAAAGAAGCATCGGTCACGGGAATTTACGGTTCTCGCCCAGGATAAAATGATTTAACCTTGAGACGCCATGGTAGGCGTTAAAAGTCGTAGTCCTTCGTTTCATCTATTTAGTTCTCTAGTGACCCTCGTCGCGGCTGCCGCCACGGCGTTCTCGATTGCGCGGGCACACGGCGCAACACCTGCTGCTGTCACAATTGGATACGTCGCAAGCGACGGTGCATCGGATCTGAAATCGCGCGGACAAGAACTCGCATCGATGATCGAAAAACGCACCGGCATCAAAGTGAATACTTATGCTGGCGGCTCGTACGCAGATCTTGTTCAGCAAATGATCGACAAAAATGTCGACTTCGCCTTTCTTAGCGCACTCGCGTATGTCGAGGCGGAAGACCGCACGGGCCTCAAGGTTTTGCTCAAAAAAGTTTGGCAACAAGGATTTTACTACAGCGTTCTGCTAGTAAAAAGCAGTTCGAAAATTCGAAAGCTCGCGGATCTCAAAGGCAAACGCATTGCATTTGTCGATGAGAAGTCTGCTTCGGGTTATCTTTATCCGCGCGTCTTTTTAAGAGGTGCCGGAATCGATCCTACAAAAGATTTTAAGACCGTTGTTTTCACTGGCAGCCACGAGAAATCCGTCGACCTGCTTCGAAAGGGTGACGTCGATGTGATTGCGGTTTTTGCAAACGACAAGCGGGGCGAAGATTCTGCATGGACGCATCAGAAAAATCCGTCTAGCGCCGTTCGGGTCGTGTGGTCGAGCGCTGCAATTCCAAACGATCCTTTCTGCGTGCGCGATTCGTTTTATAGTGAATTTCCAACAAGCACGCACGACTTGATGTTCGGGCTGGCTGAGATCGACAAGGACCCAAGCATCGGACCGGAATTCAAACGGCTGCTTGGGATCACGTCACTCGTGCCAGCTACTTCTCAACAATATGATCCGGTAAGAGAAATGTTTAGATTGATCAAAAGAAGTGAGGACCCACGATGATTGGCAATAAAGTCGTCGAAGTCGAAGGTTTAGCAAAGTCGTATCGCAGCCCAATGACACGAAAAAAAGTAGAAGCTTTGAAGGATGTATCCTTCGCTATTCACTCGGGTGTGATCACGGGTTTCTTGGGCGCAAACGGCGCCGGTAAAACGACGACGATAAAATGCCTGCTCGAACTCGCGTTTGCAGACGCAGGGAAAGTGCACTTTTTTGGCAAGCTTGGTCTTTCAAATGAAGCGAAGTCTAAAATTGGTTTTTTGCCAGAGCGCCCTTACTTTTACGACTATTTAACCGGTCGCGAGTTCTTAAAGTTCTACGGCCAGATTTCGGGGCGAATCGCGCGCGGCGATCTTGATGGTCGGGCGCAAACTCTTTTAGAGCGTGTGGGACTGGCCCACGCCGGAGATCGTCCTCTGCGCGGTTACTCCAAAGGGATGCTTCAGCGAATCGGAATTGCTCAAGCGCTGATTCACAAACCTGAATTTATTATTCTCGACGAACCTATGACCGGTCTCGATCCAGATGGTCGACACGAAGTACGTGAGATCATCCGCGAAGTAGCTTCACAGGGAACCGCCGTGTTCTTTTCAAGTCACCATCTCTCGGATGCGGAGAGCCTCTGCGAGCGACTGGTTATTCTAAAAAAGGGTCAGCTCGTTTTTGAAGGAAGGACCGATGCATTGATGAATCAAGTCGATGCACAATGGCGGATCTCATTCATGAGCAAGGGCCGTGAAATGAGCGAGCAAGTGACCGTCAGTACGATCGACAAAGTACAAAGCCAAATCGATTCGCTCAGAGCAGCTGGCAAAGAAATTCGTGAAGTCGGGATCAACAAGGTTTCACTCGAGGAAATCTTTATAAAAATGGCTTTTGATCCCAAGACCGACGCGCATCCGGAGGAAGTACGATGAGTCCAATTCTTGTAATCGCGGGTAATACATTTCGCGAAGTTATCCGTGATCGGATTCTTTACGGACTGATTGTGTTTGCATTAATGTTGTTATTTTTGTCCTTGGCACTAGGACAGCTGACATTCGACGAGAACATTCGTCTGTCGGCAAATTTCGGATTTACGGGAATCCACATTGCGATTGCGGTTCTCGCAGTGTTTGTAGGCAGCAGTCTCGTTTCGAAAGAGATCGAAAAGCAGACAATCCTGACTCTTCTGGCGAGGCCGATCTCGCGCGCTCAATTTATTTTAGGTAAAGCGCTGGGTTTGATGAGCGTTTTGCTTGTCATTGCGACAGCTCTCGCGCTGATCTTATCGGCTTTCCTGTTTTTCTTAAATTTCGAATTCTCGGTCGAATACCCAATCGCAATTGCCGGGATCTTGTTTGAATCTGCTGTGCTCTTGGCGCTCGCAATGTTCTTCGGCTCGTTTGCAAAGCCGATGATGACAGTCATCTTCACCGTTGCGATTTTTCTTTTGGGTCACTGGGTCGATTCGCTGCATTTTTTCGTCAATAAATCGGATTCGGCCGTTTTCAAAGTAGTTGGAACGATCGTTGAACACGTTGTACCTAATCTCGAGAAGTTCAATTGGCGTTCCGCGCCCGTTTACGGTGCGAACATTGCCGGCACAGAAGTTTTGGCAGCGACAGGAACGATGATAGGCTGGGTACTCTTTTTGGTGAGTGCCACTGTGTTGATATTCCGGAGGCGTGATTTTGTTTGATGCGAGCTCTCCGTTTGAACTCGTAATGCTCGTGTACACATTTGTACTTGGTGCATGTCTGGGCAGTTTTGCGAATGTCGTCATCTACCGCATGCCGGCGGGGAAAAGCATCGTGAAACCAGGCAGCACCTGTGGTTCTTGCCTAAAGCCGATAAAGTACCGTCATAACATTCCAATCTTTGGTTGGTTCCTATTGCGCGGTCGCTGTGCAAACTGCGGCGTAAAATATTCGATTCGGTACGCAATGGTCGAACTTTTGATGGCGGTGTTGTTTACCGCCGCGTGGCTTCAGTTCGGCTGGTCATGGACGCTTGTCGAAGCGTTGATCTTCATTTTCAGTCTCGTCGTCTGCAGCTTCATCGATCTCGATCACATGATCTTGCCCGACAAGTTCACGCTATCGGGTATTGTTATCGGACTCGCTGGCGCAGCATTTAATCCCGAACGAGAATTTCTGCCAAGCGTTTACGGAGTTCTACTCGGAGGCGGATTCCTTTGGGCAATAGCCTATTTTTACATCGTATTACGAAAGCGTGAAGGAATGGGCGGCGGCGACATCAAGCTGCTCGCATGGATTGGCGCCGTTCTCGGTTGGCAGGCCGTGCCCTTCGTTATTTTGGTCGCGAGTATATTCGGCAGCGTTGTCGGGATCACAACTGTGCTGATCAAAAATCGAAAGACTGTGGCTAAGGACGCGAAGGAATCCGAGGACGACATCCCGTCATTCGCAATTCCGTTCGGCCCGTTCCTAGCTTCGGCCGCACTCGTGTATCTTCTGATCGACGGAGCATCTTGGACACAGTGGTATCTCGACCTGCACGGACTCTAGATAGCCATGAGGTCTAGGTCCGAGCTTCAAATCCGACTCGGTCCAGTGCTGGTTTGACACACTCCCTCTGCTTTTAGTCTACTTTAGCCAATGGAAGCTGGCCCTCGCAAGCCTTGACGATGGTCCTGGGTGTATAAAATGTCTTTTGGGTTTTTTGGCAGCAAAAAAGTTATCGCGATCGATATCGGAACGAGCAGCGTAAAGCTCGCGGAGATGGACGCAACCCGAAAAGGTTGGGTGCTCCGCAAGTTCGGCATCGTCACGCTCAATCCGGGCTGGGTGAAAGACGGAGAAATTCTTGAACCCCAAGCGGTCGCGGGATCAATTAAAACGCTCGTTCAATCTGTAAAGACAAAACGTAAAAACGTTGCGACCAGCATCTTCGGCAACGGTGTTATCGTGAAGCGCATTTCGATGGCTCCAATCGAGGAAAATCTCATTGCAGAAGCGATCAAGTGGGAAGCCGAACAATACATTCCCTTCGACGTTGCGGAAGCTGCGATCGATCATCACGTGATTAAACACAAAGAGCAGGGCGCAGGCGAAAACCTCGACATCATCCTGATAGGCGCAAAACAGGAATTTGTTTTTAGATTCATCGAGACATTAGAATCGGCAAGCCTCAAGTGTTCCATTCTTGATGTCTCGGGCTTCGCGCTCGCGAATTGTTTCGAAGCGAACTACGGCAAAGTCCCAGGACTCACGGCGATTCTAAATATCGGCGCCGGCGTCACGAATCTCGTGATCGTTGATAATGGCGAGGTCATTTTTAGTCGTGACTCAACCGTTGGCGGGGAAACGTATACGAACGAGATTCACAAGGCGATGGGTATTTCGATCGCCGAATCCGAATCGATGAAGATCAGCGCGTCGATGGGCCAAGAAGTTCCGCCCGAGGTCAACGCCGTCATCAACAGCACGACTGAACAGATGGTCGACGAGATTCGCAACGCCTTCGAATTCTTCATCGCGACAGGTGGCGGTGGGCGGGTTAACAAAATCTACGTAACGGGTGGAAGCATCTTTATTCCAAAACTTGTCGAATCTATTTCGGCGGCCGTTGGCGTTCCGTTCGAAGTACTGAATCCGTTTCAACAGATCTCATTCGACGAAAAGACCCTCACTGCAGAATATGTTCAGCAGATTCAATCAATATGTCCGGTAGCTTTAGGGCTAGCGATGCGTGAGATGAATTAATCATGATTCGTATTAACCTGCTTCGAAACATGGGAATGTCGTCAGCCGGAACCGGGATGGGAACATCCGTTGCCGGTACTGGCGAACTCATCTCGGTCGATGTTAGGCGGCAAGCAGCGCTGAAGGCCGTGGTCATCATTTTATTCCCAGTCATGCTTTTCATCTGGGAAAAACTGCATATCAACACGCTTCAATCTGAAAAAGCTCAGGTTCAACAAAAGGTCGATGCTGTCGAAGCCGAGAAAGCCTCGTTCGGATCTGCGGCTCCTCGAGTTGAAAAAGCGAATAAGCTCAAGGAACGAATCGAATCCGAAATTAAGATCATTCAAAAGTTAGCGAAGAACCGTCTTCGCGAAGTGAAGGCGCTCGATCAGTTGCAAAGCGTTTTACCAGCGGGCACATGGCTGAACGAAGTCACGATGGACGGCGGGAAAATCATGCTCGACGGATTTGCTCTCAACGAAGGTTCGTTGACCGAGCTTTTGACCGCGCTGAATAGCAACGTCTTCTTCTCGATGGTTCAGCCCAAAGGTACATCTTTGCAAAATAACGAAGCACTGGGTTCGGTCACAAAGTTCAGCATCGAATTCCGCGTAGGCCGCCAAGAGGACCTGCTATGAGGATCCACTGATGGAAAAATACATTCTTCAGCTGGGCGAATTCACTTGGAGCAAAGTCGTCGTTGGCGGACTCATCGCTGCGGGCGCCTATTGGGGCCTGTATTATGATGACGGTAGTCTGCTCGAAACCGGGATCAAAAGTTTAGAATCCACGTATACCGAATCAGCACGTCAGCTCGCTGAAACAAAAGAAGCGATGGCCGACGCGGAAAAATTCGAAAAAGCCGTTCGTCAGAACGAAGTTCAGTTCGACAAAGTTCTCGAGTACCTCCCGCAAGAAATCAATGCGAACGAACTGACTCGCCTCGTGAATCAACAGGCGCAATTGTCGGGGCCTCGCGTGCAGACAACAAAGGCGCTCGAGTTGATTGAACGAAAAGACTTTTACGAGATGACCCGTCTCGACTTTTCGATATCGGGCAGTTTTTCGCAAGTCGTTCTGTTCTTATCGTCGCTCTCGAAAATTCAGCGGCTGCTCACGTTTGATAAAATCAAAATTAAAAGCAGCCAGGCTTCCGCTACGGAATTGCCGGTTGTAGAGCTGTCCGGTGTCCTTGTTGGATATCGTTATGTCAAAGATAGCGGAACAGATAAGAAGGGGGGCGCGAATGGCAAGAAGCCTTAAAACTCGTACTATCTCTCGTTCAACCTTGTTGATCTACGTCGCTGTTGCACTTGCTGCGCTTTCCAGTGGCTTCGCAGTCGCGCAGGCACCGCCTCCGGCCGCAGCAACCCCTCCTGCCGACGGAGCAGCAGGCGCTGTCGATCCAAAAGCAGCGGTTAAAAACATGGAGGCGATCCCTGAAGAAGTTTTTCTTCAAGGTCTTATGGATCCCTTCGACTATGAACCGCGCGGTCGTAAAGATCCTTTCGCTCAACCAGTTCTCGACCGACCGGTTTCTCAGGGCTCGGCACACGGTCCCTTACTTCCGCTACAGCGTTTTGAGTTGGCGAAGCTCAAGCTGATTGGAATTATTTGGGACGTGAAACGTCCACGCGCAATGATCAACGATCCTGACAGCAAAGTTCACATCGTGGGACCGAACACCAAAATTGGAACTCGCAACGGCTACATTGCCGTCATACGCGAAGGCGAAATTGTGATCGTCGAAACTGTCGAAGAAAACGGGCGACTCGTCTCGAGTGCTCAGATCATAAAACTCGCTAAGTAAGAATTCACTTTCGAAAAACTGTCGACGCGCGCATCCTGCGCTCCTTCGAAGGCTCGCGCATCCTGCGCTCGACCGCTTTAACAGCCAGAAATCCTGGACCTCGACTCGACCTGTCTTCACGTCGCGTCCGGCTATAGAAAATGTAATACTTTATGTCGGTGGGAACCACGGAGGGCACCCTCATGTTGCGTCGAAAATCTTCTATTAAATTAGCGTTCATCTCCGCGTCTTGCGTTTTTTCGCTCGCGCTTTTCTCTGGCGTCGAGCAGGCCCAGGCCGAGACGTGGGGGGCAGCGGACCACACTGTAGCGAAAGCCAAAAAGAAAAAGAAGAGTTCGAAGAAGCGCATGAAGGCGTCGAGCGGTACAAGAAGTAACCGCATCGAAACTTCAACAGGCCGTCGCTTGCGATACCTTGCGCAAAGCGATCTTGATTCTGATCTCGAGGGCGATCTCGAAACTGAATTGAGTTCTGAAGCAGAACTTCCAGCGGATGCGGTATCTAATACGGCTTCGGACACTTCAGCGTCTTCCGCAAGTTCGGCCATCGGCGAAGACGTACAGATTCTCGACATCCAGTACGATTCGAAAAAAGATGGCGGGACCGTCGTCATTGCTACAACAGGCGCCGCGACTTACCGCACGCGCGAAGTTCCGTCGCAGAATCAGGTCGTAGTTGAAATTGCGAATGCGAAGCTTCCCGAAAAATTGAAGCGTCCGTTCAATACGAAAGATTTTAAACAGTCGATTGTTTCTCTCAACGCCTATCAGGATTCTGGATCGAATACGGCGCGAGTCGTACTTCAGTTCCGACAACCGCGATCTGTAGACGTCAGACAGAACGGTAAAGTACTGACTGTTAATGCCGTTGCGCCTGGCACAAGCTCGACCGCTCAGGTCGCGCAAAATTCCAAATCGGAAGATTTTGGTGAAGACGAGGCGGCTGAAGTCGCGCAATTGACCGATGACAATCTTGACGCCGAAGATGCCGACGCTGCGTCGGACGCCTCGCCATCGAAGAAGAAGCGACAAGAGTCGGCTGCGTTCGAAGACGAGCCCGTTGAGCGTACGATCTCTCGACGTCGAGGTTCTGGAAAAATTCTGCCTTCTTCGTC
>JAYSYF010000322.1:0-3280 GCA_043716655.1 Bdellovibrionales bacterium
GCAAGGTTTTCTGCGCGCGCGACGATCGCGGCGGCCTCGAAATCTATGTCGATGGCAACGAAGGTGTGCGCCGCAAAGCCGCGACATTTCTTAAGAGCACTGAACTAGATCTCAAACAGGATTACGAAGTATTTTCGACGACAATTGTTCGCGATCATCGACATCGCGCACGAATTGATCGAGTAAAGAGCCGAGTCAAAGCTAAACGTGAGGTGATATCTTGAAGCCGTGGTTGATCTACATTCGCGAACGTTTTCCGCTTCCGGTTTATTTTCTGCTCAGCGGCGGTCTCGCACTTTCAGGTGCAGTGGTCGGTTCGACAACGGACGGTCACACCGTCGCTAGCTTCGAAACGCTCATGTGTTTTGTGTACGCTATGTGGGTATTTGCAACATTGCGATTGATGGACGAGCTTAAAGATTACGACAAAGACGTTATTGCTCATCCCACAAGACCGCTTCCGCGTGGAGTCCTAACGACAGCGCAGGTTTCGAAATCGATTTCCGTCATGATGACGATCGGCTGGCTCTTAAGCGCATGCTTCGTACTGATCAACATGACATCGATGTGGCTGTCGACACTGACGACCGCCTGGCTCTGGTTGATGTACAAAGAGTTTTACATTGGTCAGGCGTTGGCGAAACGTCCGTTACTTTACGCGATTACTCACCAAATTATTTTGGTTCCATTTTGCCTGTTGATGGCTTCGACGATCGACAACATCACCGTCGGCTGGTCGCTGGCAGTTCTCGGCTCGTTTTTTACCTATGAAGTCAGCCGCAAGCTCGATCCGGGTGCGCATCCAATTTTAGGAACGTACTTAAGTGTTTACCGTCGCCAAGGCACATTCATGATTGTTGCGATGCTATTCGCAGTATCGCTGATCGGAGCTAAATCGATCGGCTTCATCAACTGGATGGGTCCTTGGGCAGTTCTGACTTTACTTTCTTATTCGCTTTTGTGGTTGCGGCCGACGGCATTCAAAGTCATCGAGGGCTTAGCCACGGTTTCGCTGTTCTTTCATATTTGGTCGCCTGTGCTAAACCAGCTGGTGGGAAGATACCTATGATTTGTTTAACACGCGATGAATTGCAAAGACTGGGACACGAAGAGCAAGAAGCGCTTCTCGTCAACGAAGCGGGTGGCAAAGGTAAAAATCTTTGGCGCATGACAAAGCTCGGCGTTCCAGTGCCCGAGTGGTTCGTCATTCGAGCTTCTAGTTTCCGGAAGTTCGTCCAAGAAAACGGAATGCAATCAAAGCTCGAAGGCGAGTTAAGTAAACTGCTGGCGTTGCCATCACGTGAGCCCGCTGATTTTGATCGAGTGGCTGCTATCATTGAAGCATTGTTCATGGGTGGACATTTTAGCGATGCGTTCACTCAAGAATTCGAGCGCACATTTCGAGAGAGCGGATTTTCTGAAGGAGATTGCGCCGTTCGGTCTTCCGGTCTCGACGAAGACTCGGCGCTTAATTCTTTTGCAGGTCAGTTTTCAAGTTACCTTTTTCAGAAAGGTTCCGCCGACATTTTGTTGAGCGTAAAAAAATGTTGGGCTTCGGGGTTCTCGGGACGCGCGTTAGCATATCGCCTCGAGCGCGGCCTCGGGTTGACTGATATCGCCGTTGGTGTCGTCATACAAAAGATGGTGCACGCGGATCGTGCTGGCGTCGTATTCTCGAGAAATCCTATTCGTGCACTTGATCGCGATTCACTTCTGATCGCTTCGGTGTGGGGATTGGGAGAAGGTCTGGTCAGCGGATATCTCGAATCCGATAGTTACGACGTTTCTCGCGAGACAATGAAATTCAAGACAGAGCTGGTTCAAAAGGACCAAGCATTCCGTCGCGCGCCGAATGGTGGACTCGTCATTGAAGCCGTTTCTCCGGAACTCCATGCTGTGACATCGCTGAAAGACAGTGAAGTTCACGAAGTCGCTCGCATGGCTTTGAGCTTGGAAAAAAGTCTCGGAGCTGCGCAGGACTGCGAATGGGCCATCGAAAACGGGAAAATCTATTTCGTTCAGACAAGACCGGTCACAAGTCTTCCGCCTGACGCGTATTTCAACAACACCATGAAAGGCATCTCTTCGACTTTGTGGGACAATTCAAACATCGTCGAGAGTTACTCGGGAGTCACAACACCGCTGACATTTACTTTTGCGTCGCGGGCTTATCGTCAGGTGTACATTCAATTTTGTGATGTCATGGGGATTCCGCAATCGTGGATCACCGAACGTGAAGACGTATTCCGCAACATGCTTGGCCTAATTCGCGGGCGGATCTATTACAACCTCGTGTGCTGGTACAAACTTGTCTTGTTGCTGCCAGGTTCTGCAAACAACAAGAGTTTCATGGAAACGATGATGGGCGTGAAGCAGGGGTTAAAACCTGAAGTCGCGAAGCTTTTTGAATTCGTCAATCATCCGCCTAAGTATTCATTCGTTCAAAAGGCGACGCTCCTGATAAAGACGATTGATCGTTTCATGAAGATCGACAAACTTGTGGCGACTTTCAACGAACACTTCATTCGTACCTATGAAGATGCTCGCAAGCGCCCTTACCATTCTTATAGCCTCGATCAATTGATCGAAGAGTATAATCGGCTTGAGGATCAGTTCTTGAAGCGTTGGCAGGTGCCGATCATCAACGATTACTTATGCATGATATTTTTCGGAATGCTCAAGAAGCTGACGGAAAAGTGGCTCGCCGTTGGCGACGAGGGAAGTTCTTTGCAAAATGATCTGCTCTGCGGTCAAGGCGATCTCGAGAGCACCGAGCCTACAAAAACGTTAATGCGCATCGCAAGTTACATCGACCTTGAGCTGCCGAAGACCGAGCCCGGATTCAAGGCTTGGTTCCTAGGAGAAAAACCGACCGCTGCTTGGGCGGCAATCAAGGGCGGACGAAATCCTGTTATAAAAGCAAAGTTCGAGAGCTTCTTGGATCTTTATGGATTTCGCTGCATCAACGAGTTGAAGCTAGAAGAAAACGATTTGCATGACGATCCTACATTCGTCGTTAGCAGTGTGCAGAGTTACGTTCGTTCCGGTTCGTACGAGATTGCGAAGATGGAGGAACGTGAACTCGCGATTCGCGGCAAAGCGGAACAGGCATTGAAACATAAGCTTTCTGGTTTAAAGCTTTGGTCTTATCAGTGGGTTTTGAAACAAACCCGCAAAGCCGTAAAAAACCGCGAGAACCTTCGTTTTGCTAGAACGAAAGTTTTCGGCATCGCGAGAAAAATCATGCGCGCAATTGGGCTTCGTATGTTCGAGCTCGGAT
>JAYSYF010000323.1:0-9939 GCA_043716655.1 Bdellovibrionales bacterium
GACCAAAAAACATCGTTCTGCAACCGACGGGTGGTCCCATGTATTGGTCCAGGACGAAAAATACCGCGCGCTTTGCTTTCAATGCCCGCAAAATTTGAAACGAACTTTTCTCGGGAGCAATAAACTGCGTGCCGTGTTTTGCGCGCATGCCGAACCAAAGTTCGTTCAGCCACTTAGCTTTGAACGTTTTTGAGATCAGCGACGCAGGGATTCCGGAACGAGAGAGTGCCGACACCCCGAAATCGCCATTACCAACATGCATCGAAAGAATGCAGACGCCCTTCCCTTTCGCGGCCGCTTTCTCGTAGTTTTCACGTCCTCGGATTTCGAAGTAGCGTGGTACGTCTTCATCTTTAAAAAACGGAAATAGACTGAATTCGACGATCGTCTTTCCGAGGCTACGGACCGAAGCTCGCGCAATTCGAGTTTGTTCTTTGCGGCTCAATTGTGGAAAAGCGATCGCGACGTTTTCGACTGCTACTTTTCGTCGGATGCGAAACACATCGAACCACAAGACTCCGATGAGATCGCCGAGCCAACCACGAACGCTACGTGGGAGGCTGGCTATCAGAAATCCGAGTCCCAGTCCGAGATACCCCGCGCACTTCATCAAGAATGGTTTCATCGAGTCGCTCCAATTGCTTTTCATCTGACTCTCGCGCTGGACGAACTTCAAGCGTTGAAACGATAAGCTCGACATCAGCGCTCGTGGTCCACAACGGCAGAAGTTTGACCGCGTCTTTTTCAGTCACCATGACACGACGAATACGATGCTTCTTCGCAAGCTCTCGCAACATCGTGACATCATTGATCGTGTATTCGTGGTGGTCCGCAAACGAAACCGTCTCAGTCAGACGAGGTTTAGATTCGTGCGATCTGACAAGTTCAAAAAAACCTTCAGGACGCGCCAAACCCGCAGCAAGAATCAATGGCTCACCGTTGATCGGAGCTGGCCAAGAGATACTTTGGCGAAACCGCATCACGGGAAGAAAAGTGGCGGCACCTTTAAAAGTTCGACGATCGACACCTGCCCATCGGGACATGCGTTTTTCAATTCGATCGAGACGATCAGGGGAAACAGATTCAGTTTTCGTTAAGATAATCGCATCTGCGCGACTCAGCGCTGACAACGGTTCTCGCAAACGACCCCAAGGCAGAACCCGCCAATGCCAATCTTCAACCGAAGCGTCGATAAGAACGATGTCGAAGCTGCGACGAATCGCCAGATGTTGGAAACCATCGTCGAGCAGAATCAGCTTTACGCCTTCAGCTGCGATCAGATCTCGAGCGGCATCAATTCTTTTCTCACCAACTTGCACCGGAACAACAGTTCCTTTTCCATCAGCGAGTGACTGAGCCAACCAAAGCGGCTCGTCTCCAAACTTTTCTGCGGCAGAAAGTTTCTGACCATCAGCAGACGACGACGAAGGTTCAACCCGCAACGAACCTTTTGTTTTACGACGATAGCCACGGCTGACAATCCCCAGGCGCAGATGCGCTCGCCAGCGTCGCGCGAGAAAACTGACGATCGGAGTTTTACCAGTACCACCCGCTTGGATATTTCCGACCGAAACGACAAAAGAGCCGCAGCTTTCCGACGGAAGAACGCCGACGAGAAAAAACCAAGCTCGCACGTGCATGAGATAGGAGTAAACAATCGAAAGCAGAGCGAGCAATGGACCGAAAAACGCACGAAACATACGCCCGGCCGAAAGCGCATCAGCCTTCATGGCGAGCCCGCAAAGAAAAATTTCAAACGATCGGCCACGCGCTCGGTTGCACCGACAGTGCCTAAGCGTGATCGAAGTTCGAGAAGCTCTTGTGCCTTCGCCTCTCGCACTTTTGGGTCGAGTAATTTTTCGAGTTCACTCGCCATTTGTTCGGGCGACGCTTGCTCTTGAAATAACTCACGCGCCACTTCGCGCTCCATGATCAGATTCACCATTCCGAAAAACCGAGTGTGCTTGACGAGTTTCTTCGCAAACCACGCCGTGAGAGCGTTCATTCGGTACATGATGACCATTGGTTTAGCTAAAAGCCCGACCATCAAGGTTGCGGTACCAGAGGCCACCAAGACAATATCGCTGAGCTCAATCATGTCGAGCGGTTCTTCTTTGATAATTTGGACGGTCATCGACATTTCCGTCACCGCTTCTTGAAGACGTTCGCGTTCGATCGTCGGTGCGCATAGCAAGAACGGACGAACCTTTGGATATCGACCCACCAAAAGTTCTGCAGCCGCCAATTGTTCGCGAAGATGACTTTTCAATTCGCTCGACCGACTTCCGGGCATCAATCCTAAAATAATTTCGTCAGGTTTAACGCCGTATCGTTCGCGCTGAACCATCGATCGCGTTTTGGATTTCTCGGGCCGCCGAGCAAGTTCGTCGAGCAAAGGATGGCCGACGAATGTACTTTGCACGCCGTGTTTCTGAAAAAACGGTTCTTCAAAGGGAAAAAGTACGAGCATTTCGTCGACGACTTCTCGAATGAGATTCACACGGCCCGTTCGCCAAGCCCACACTTGTGGCGATACGTAGTAGACGACTCGAATTCCGCGTTTCTTCAAATCTTTAGCGAGTCGCAAATTGAAGTCGGGGTAATCGAGCAACAACGCGAAGTCTGGTTTCAGTCGATCGCATTCTGCGAGCAAAGAATTGTACACCTGACGGATCAGCGGAAAATGTTTGATAACTTCTTGAAGGCCGACAACGGCCATCTCTTCGGATTTTCCGAGACGACGAAAGCCAAGCGCTTCCATTTCGCGGCTACCGATACCGAAGAGGTCGTGTTTAGGTTCCGTTCCCTGACTTGCCCGTTCTTTCCACAGCTCAATCAATCGCTGGGCGTAGAGGCTCGACGAAGCTTCGCCAGCCACGATAAGAACGCGTCCCACTTAGTCGGCCTCGAGAGGGCGCTTTTCGTTTCGAAGTCGAAGCGACTCGTGAATTGCCGCCTGAATACGACTCGCAAGGCGCATGGCCTCGAGTCCGTCAGATCCAGAAACGGCGACCGACACTTCTCCGCGACAAGCTTTCATGAAAGCTGTCGTTTCGAATAGCAAGGCATCGCCTTTTTCTAAGCTCCAATGTTCGAGCACGAGTGGCAGCTGCGCAGGGTCCGTGACGCTTGCCAAGTCTTCTGGCCAATCGCCGCCGGTCTTCGTCGTTAGATTCACATCGCCAGATCCGAAGTCGATCGAGAGGTATTGCTTCTCTTGAAAGACACGAAACTTTCGGGTCGCAGATTGCGATACACGACTCGCCGTAATGTTTGCGACTGTGCCCGATTCAAATTCAACTCGCGCGTTCGCGATATCAACGAGCGGAGTCAACACCGGTGTCCCGACGGCCGACACAGATTTCACTTTCGACTTCACAAGCGACAAAATCACATCGAGATCGTGAATCATCAGATCAAGTACGACATCGACATCTACGCCGCGCGGTTTGAACGGCGCAAGGCGATGACACTCGATAAACAAAGGACGTTTCAACTTTTCTTTTGCAGCCATGAGCGCCGGATTGAATCGTTCGACGTGACCGACCTGCAATACGAGTCCACGCTCGTGAGCAATTCGAACCACCTCTTCGCCTTCTTCAAGCGTTGCAGTCATCGGTTTTTCGACGTTCACGTGAACGCCTGCAAGCAGGAACTTTTTTGTCAGCTCATAGTGAGCACGAGTGCTAGCTGCGATAGTGACCGCATCAAGCTCGCCCGCCTTTGCTTTTTCGAAAAGTTCATCGATAGATTTGAATGCGTGAGCCGAAACCTCGTCACCGACGACTTTCGCGCGCGCAGCATCCATATCGGCAACACCGATAAATTTAATTTCACCCGCTATGCTCGGGTCGCTCGCGAGTTTCGCGTACTTTTGCGCATGAAAGCGTCCAAGGTAACCGACGCCAACAACGGCACAACGAACGACCGGGCCAGATTTCTTGAAAGACGAACTCATAACGCCAATCCTCGAGACGAACTCAGAGCGAAGGAAAGGAAGTCTTCAAGCGCAGGACCGCTGCCACACTCTAGACGAATGCGGGCGATCGAAGCTTCGACGGTGTCGCCACCTTTGGTAATAATGCGAACAGCACGGTTGATCGACTCGACGTCGTCTTTTGTGTAACCGGCTCGCTCCATACCGATGCGATTAGATGCACGCATGACCGCGTATTTCCCCTGCGCAATCGTGAACGGAAGAATATCTTTGTTAACTGCTGAATCGCCCGCGATGTAGGCGTACTTACCGACTTTCACGAACTGATTAAACGCGCAAATGCCGCCGACCTTTACGTGATCTTCGAACGTCACGTGTCCAGCAAGCTGAGTCGTATTCGCAATGACGACGTGGCTTCCGATCGTGCAGTCATGGGCGATGTGAGAATACGCCATGATCAGGCAGTTACTGCCGACTCGAGTCGTTCCCCAACCCGCTTTTGGCGAGCCGATGTTAATCGTCACCATCTCGCGAATATTATTGTCGTTGCCGATCGTAAGCTTCGTTTGTTCGTTCTTGTACGACAGGTCCTGTGGAGGTCCGCCGACAACGGCTCCAGCAGAAAAAACGTTTCGTTCGCCGATCTCAGTAATTCCATAATCGCTGCCAAGACTGACATGTGAATCGAGACGGCAACCTTTGCCGAGCTTTACCCGACCACGAATAATACAGAACGGTCCGATAATAACATCATCGGCAATTTCCGCTTCTTTAGAAATGACGCTTGAAGGATGAATCATCACGTACCTTTTGGAAAGATCTTGGCAATCATTTCCGCTTCGCTAGCTAGTTCACCGTCGACGTGCAATGTGCACTGAAGAACCATGATCTGGCCGCGGTCTTTAATGATTTCAGCATGCAGAATAAGTTGATCGCCCGGTACGACCGGACGACGAAAGCGCGCGCTGTTGATTCCTGCGATAGCGACGTCCATCTCGGGACCGTCAGGATCTACGACAGTCAGACATCCGGCTTGAGCCATCGCCTCGATCTGCAAAACACCTGGCATCACTGGACGATGCGGAAAGTGTCCTGAAAAAAACGGTTCATTGAATGTCACATTTTTAACGGCTTTGATTTTCCAGCCGACGCGACTTTTGCTCTTTAAGTCGCGATCGAGCGTCAAAACTCGATCGACGAGCAAAAAAGGAAATCGATGCGGCAGAATCCGCAAGATATCGGATATTTCGTAAACCGCTTTCGATGGCATTCAAATCACCTATTGCTTCTTAACGGTCTTTTCGAATTCTTTTACGATGTCCTCAGTGAGGTCCGCAGCTTTCGATCCCCAGAGAATCGCACGACGATCGAGAATGGCCGTGTAGCCACCGTCTTTTGCCACTTTTTCGATGATGTCTTCCATCTTTTTAGCGATTGGCTCGAGAAGGTCGCGTTCTTTTTTCTGGATCGTCTGCTGGCTTTCAGCAACTTCCTTTTGGAACTTCATTTGCTCTTGCTGAAGCTCGCCCGCTTTTTTAACTCGTGCATCTTCAGTTAAGAGAGACTTCTTTTTCTCGAGGTCTTCGAACATCTTGCGAAGATCAGTGTCGCGTTTTTGAAAGTCAGACTTTTTCTTTTCGAATTCGCCTTGCAGCTCTTTCGTCATCTTTTGGCCCGAGCTCGTTTGCTTAATCGCTTTTTCGATATCGACGATCCCAAGTTTCGCCGCTGCAGGAGCATCCGCCGCAGATGCAATCGACGACAAACCAGTTCCGACAAGAGAGAAACTCATAGCTAGAGTGAGAAATTTGGTAACAGACATCATGTTCGCTCCTTTGTGAGAATCAGGATTTTTCTTCCGATCTCGTTTCTATTTTATATTCGTAAACTTTAGAACGGCGCACCGATCGCGAATTGGAAGACCACGGGTGGTTCTTCAAATTCAGGCTTTCGAGCGAGTGGGAATCCCCACTCAAATCGTAGCGGTCCGATTGGCGAGAACCATCTAAATCCAAAACCAACGTCGGCTCGATAGTCGTCAGCGGTCAACACTTCGCTCGCCTGACCGACATCGAAGAACACGACTCCCTTAATTCCAGCTTCTTGAATCAACGGGAATTCGAACTCTCCCTGATAATAGAGCTGCTGAGTTCCACCGAATGGACGATTCGCGCGTAACTCGGCCAAAACTGGATCCACGCCTTGCGCGACTAGATTGTCTTTAACTTTCTGAGATCTTCTTCGAGTCGCAATCGAGAACCAGTTGAAACCGCGAAGCGAGTTCGCGCCGCCGAGTAAGAACAATTCGTTGAACGGCGGCTCTCGGCCGGGAACGTTCGAACGAACGAAGCCATACGTAAAGTTGTTTCGGAAGACGATGTCCCAAAGAACCTTCTTGTAGAATCGTCCGGTGACCAAACCCTTCGTGAAGTTGTGATCGCCGCCAAGTCCAGCGTACTCAAGCGAAGTCGATGCATAGACACCATTGGTTGGCGTGTAACGATCGTTTCGTTTGTCGTATTCGAGAGTGAGTGTTGCAGAAGAAGTTACGCCGTTCGGGTTACCCTGCGGATCCGGACCGTTTCGTACGCTAGGAACCGGGAACATATCTTCGTCACCGTATGGCGCGATCAGATTGATCTCTGAGTGCTCTAACTTGTAACGAAGGAACGTGCGGAGGAATCGCGTGATTGGATAACCAACGCGCAACGCTCCACCCTTTTTCGTCTCGCCGTATTCCTGAGTCGTACGTTGAGACTGGTAAGCATCCACGCCCATCGACCAATCGGTGTCGAGAAAGTAGGGCTCGGTGAAGTTCAGGTTGAACAACGATTGGTTTTTAGACAAATCGATCGAAACGCCGAGGCGCTGACCCTTACCGAGTAAGTTGATCTGGTTCACCTGACCGTTGAAAATAAATTCGGAGTAAGTCGAATAGCCTGCGCCGACTTGAATTGAGCCCGTGTTGCGCTCTTTCACCACGATGTCGATGTTCATCAGATCTTGGCTCTCGCTTGGAGTCGAGGCGTTGAAGTTCACATCGTCGAAGTAACCGAGGCGCTTCACGTTCTCGAGCGATTCGCGGCGGCGAGTTTCGTTATAGAGTTCGCCTTCTTGTACTAACAACTCTCGTCGAACGACTTTGTCGCGCGTCTTGGCGTTACCGACGACATTGATTTTACCGAAGTAAACTTTGTTACCTTTGTCGATCTCGAACGTCAGATCGACTTCTTGATCTTTATCGCGAGTTCGCGTGCGCGGAATCACGTTCGCATAGGCGTAACCGAGATCGCCGTACTTCGCCTGAATCGTTCGAATGTCTTTCAGCAAAGTTTCATGAGCGTACCAACCAGCCGTATCGATTTCGACAGCTTCGTCGAGTTCGGCGCGCGGGAAGAGCAAGTCGCCAGCAAAATCGACAGTACCGACTTTGAAGCGTTCGCCTTCTTCAACTCGAACGGTGATGTAAATCCCCTTCTTGTCCGGAGTTACATAGACCTGTGGACGATCCACCTTGATCTGAACGTAACCTTCGTTGAAGTAGAGGTAGTTAATCAGCTGAACGTCGCGGTCGAACGAATCTTGTTTGTACGAACCTGCTGAAGAAATAAAACTGAAGAATCCGCCTTCTTGTGTCTGCAGCAGGCTCTTGATCTTGCCATCGGGAATATGTTTGTTTCCCAAGATCGTAATGCGTTTCACTTTAACTTTGGCGTTCTCTTGAATTTCGAACGTGAGTCGCACGGCTTGTTCGCCAAGACCATCTTTGCCCGCAGGTTCAATTTTCGGAGTTATTCGCGCTAAGAAAAAACCTTTATCTTCGTAAAGCTTCTGAATTTTGTCGACGGCATCACGTATCTTGCCGTTGTTCAGAATCTCGTAAGGCTTCATCGCCGTCGTCGTCGTCAGCTCCGCTGAATCGATCTCGCTATTTCCGGTGAAAAGAATTTCGACCACGGCCGGTTTTTCGATCACCGAGTACGTTAGCTGAAGTCCGCCTTCAACGGCGTCTCGCTCGATTTTCACGTTGTAGAAGAAACCAGTTTTGAACAGCAAATCTAAATCTTGTCGCGCTTTCTCGGTCGAGAACGCTTCACCTTGCTTCGTCGCGAGTTTCGCAATGACAGCGTCAGCTTCAATTTTCTTGTTTCCTTTGATGACAATCTTTTGAACGACGGGACCGTTCAGTTCGCGAGCGGCTGCGGCCGTTTTCGGAATACCCTTGGCGGCTTTTTTCGCGACAGCTCGCGCGCGGGTTGCGGGACGAACCGCCGGTTTTGTCGCTGCAGGTTTAGCTGCTCGCGGTCGTGTTGCCGGAGTTATCGGAACTCCCGATTGACCGAAAGATTTGTTCGCTACAAACGCGAGCGAAAAAACCATCAATAGAGTGATAGGAAGCTTCAAACCAGAATTAAGACAGGATTTCAGGGTGCGGTTCAGGTTGAAGCCCTCTTACAGGTGTCGAAGATCACTTCGATATTCGGTGTCGAAAAATTCAGCAGAAACGTTAGGACGTTAGACTAGTACGATCCCGGAACCGCGGTCAAATATTCCTCTGCTCCCACTGTCCGTCGCGCATTCGCAACGCACGTGGAAAACGCGAAGCGAACGCGGTGTCGTGGGTGACCACAACCAGCGTAAGGCCCATGCTTTTTTGCAGATCGAAGAGCAGTTCCTGAATGCGCGCCGCGTTCTGCGTGTCGAGATTCCCAGTAGGCTCATCCGCAAAGAGAATCTCTGGCTTGCGCACAATTGAGCGCGCAATCGCGACACGTTGCTGTTCACCGCCACTTAGTTCGCTCGGCTTATGATGCAGACGGTCTTTTAGTCCCATTTGAATCAACTGTGCCTCAGCTTTTTGCAGTGCAACCGCCGGAGTCTCGCCGCCGATGCGTAAAGGCATCGCAACGTTCTCGATGGCCGAAAATTCGGCGAGCAAATGGTGAAACTGAAACACAAATCCCATCGTCGCATTACGATGCTTCGCAAGTTCGTCGTCGGTCAATTTTGTGAGATCGAGTCCACGATGCAGAACTTTACCTAGCGTCGGTCGATCGAGCGTTCCGAGAATATGAAGAAGCGTACTCTTCCCGGCTCCGCTCGCGCCGACAATACTAATCGCTTCGCCTTTTTCAATCGTCAGATCGATGCCCTTTAATATTTCGAGTCGACCACCAGCCATCGGATACGACTTCGTAACTCCGCGTGCGACCAAGAGACTCTCGCTGCTGTAGGTGCTTGGAACATTACTCACGTCGAAGTCCTTCCACGGGATCAAGATTCGCTGCGCGCGCTGCGGGGCTCAGAGAGGCAACCAGGCAAATCGCGATCGCGGTGATCACAACCACCGACATGTCGAGCAGCTTGAATTCCACACCGATATTGTTCAACTTATAAACCTCTGCTGGGAGAAGCTGAAACGTCGTTTCCGCCCACACAAAAATCCCGGCGAATATCCCACCCAGAACGAGCCCGGCAAGAACTCCGAGGATTCCGAAGAGCAAACCTTGCGTTCGAAACAACGCCGCGACATCTCGCTTCGAAAATCCTAGAGCGCGTAATATTGCAATGTCAGGAGTTCGTCGAAGCACCCCAATCGAAATATTACTCGCAACGTTGAAGCTGGCCGCAATCACCATAATCAGAATCACGAGAAAAATAGGAATTCGTTCGTACTCGATCGCACGGAACAGGTTTCTATTTCCTTCGGACCAGTCCGTGATCCACCACGATGGACCGAGCGCTCTCGTTAGATTTATTGCAGCCTGCGGAGCACGATCTGCATCTCGAAGTTTAACTCTGAGTCCCGTGAATGGCGCTTTCAAATTTCCGAGCGTGCGAGCCTCTGCGAGTGACGTCAGCACCGTCCGCTCATCGTAATCAGCCTTACCAAAATCGATGATGCCCGAGACTTCAAATGTTGCGACCGTCGAGAGGAAGGCCGCTGTGTCGCGCGGACTTGGCCGCGGCAAGACGGCCTTGAACTGCTGTCCAAGATCGAG
>JAYSYF010000324.1:0-9934 GCA_043716655.1 Bdellovibrionales bacterium
CACGTCACTTGCCGGGACATCACGAAATCCTAGCCACTCGACGTCGTAAAACGACATCGCACGGATTGGGATCTCGGGTGGAATTTCACCTTTGTGTGCGCTCTCGTAAAGTTTTTTGCCGTTCACTTTCACAGCCGAATGCATCGGCACCGCAAGTTCCACAGTTCCGGTCACTGACAACGCCGCAGCTTTGATTTTTTCTTCCGTCAAGTTCTGAACGGATTTTTCTTCGAGTACGACACCCGTGATGTCCATCGAATCTGTCTTAACGCCCAGACGTACGGAAACTTCGTAGCCTTTGTCGCCCGTTAACAGGTAGTCAGAAATTTTAGTCGCTTCGCCAACAAGCAAAAGCAAAAGACCCGATGCAAGCGGATCCAAAGTTCCCGCGTGTCCGATCGAACGAATACCTAGAAGACGCCGCGCTTTCGCAACGACGTCATGACTGGTCATTCCTGGATCTTTATCGACGAGCAGAACACCGTTCACGATTCGTCCTCGTCGGAGTCATCTTCAGAACTCGCAACATCTGCATCGCTCTTTTTCGGCGGCGCAGGTCGAATGCCGTCGAGGATGTCGGTCAAACGGGCCATTTTCTCTAGACCCGTATCATGAACGAATTCAAAAACGGGAACGTGTTTCAGACGGAGCTGTTTATTCACAAGCGTGACTAGCTCACGCGACGAATTTTTAAACGCGTGAAGAATGCGCGAGATCGTTTCTTCTTCCTCGCGCTCGGTCGCCGAATCATTGATGAAGATCGAAACGTAAACTTTTGCAGACTTAAAATCGCGAGTGACGTCGACACGAGTGACGGTGACCGGTCCACGCGGAACATCACGTAATCCGCGAACAACAGCAGTCGCGATGATATCGCGAATGGCTTTCGCCACTCGCGACACACGCAGATCCTGATCTGTACCTTTACTGGACATGGAAATTCCCAAATCGACCTGCAGACGTGCAGGTCGCAGCGCAGCCGGGGCGGGCCCCGGCGTAACGACACTTACAGTTCACGAGCGATCGACTCTTGCGAGAAGGCTTCGATAACGTCACCGACTTTGAGGTCGTTGTAGTTCTCGATGCTCATACCGCACTCGTAACCTGAGGCGACTTCTTTCGCGTCGTCTTTGAATCGCTTCAAAGAGCCAAGCTTACCCGTGTAGACGATCTTGCCGTCGCGTACGAGGCGGACCTGCGCATTGCGCGTGATCTTGCCATCGACGACGAAACAACCAGCAATCGTTCCAGCTTTCGGAACGGTGAAGATGTTTCGAACTTCGGCGCGACCCAATTGAGTCTCGCGAGTTTCTGGCGTCAGCATTCCTGACAGCGCCTTCTTCATATCGTCCATCAGCTCGTAAACGATCGAGTAAGTTTTGATTTCGACGCCAAGTCGTTTTGCTTCCGACTGTGCTCCGCCATCAGGTCGTACGTTGAAACCAACGACGATACCTTGCGCGCTCGAAGCCAACAAAACGTCCGAGGCATTGATGCCGCCGACAGCCGAGTGAATAACTTTAAGTTTCACTTCCGTGCTCTCGATTTTTTCGAACATCCCTTTGATCGCTTCAGCAGAACCCGCAACGTCGCTCTTCAAAACGATAGGCATCTCTTTGATGGCTCCCGCTTTGAGTTTGTCGAAGATCGCTTCCATGGAAATTTTGTTTCCTTGGCTGCCATCGACAACGAGCTTCTGTTTGCGAACATCTGCGATTTTTGCAGCTGCTTCATCGTCGAGGGCGACGTCGAAACGATCGCCTGCTCCTGGGACAGAAGAGAGACCCAAGATTTCGACCGGCATCGAAGGACCCGCTTCTTTCACGCTCTTACCTTGATCGTTGATCAAAGCGCGAACACGACCTGCGACAGCTCCTACCACGATCGATTGTCCAACCTTCAACGTTCCATCTTGAACGAGAAGTGTTGCGACGGGACCGCGGCCTTTATCCATACGAGATTCGATAACAACACCCGTTGCCGAACGTTCCGCGTTCGCATCGAGTTCTTCGACTTCCGCCACGAGCGCAATGTGCTCGAGGAGTTCAGTTAGACCAGTTTTCTTCAGCGCCGAAACCGGAGCATAGATCGTCGTCCCGCCCCACTCTTCCGGCACGAGTTCGAACTCGGTCATCTGTTGTTTTACGCGATCAGGATTCGCACCTGGTTTATCCATTTTGTTAACCGCAACGATGATTGGAACACCCGCCGCTTTCGCGTGATTGATCGCCTCTGCCGTTTGCGGCATCACACCGTCGTCCGCTGCGACAACGATCACCACGATATCCGTGATGTTCGCACCGCGTGCACGCATAGCCGTGAAGGCTGCGTGGCCCGGAGTATCGATGAACGTAATTTTCTGTCCGCTGTCTGTCGAAACTTGGTAAGCGCCGATGTGCTGAGTGATACCACCCGCTTCACCTTCAGCGACTTTTGCTTTTCGAATTGCATCGAGAAGTGAAGTTTTACCGTGGTCAACGTGACCCATGATCGTCACAACTGGAGCACGGACGAGACGAGTGCCCGTCGTTGTTCCAACGGAAGTCGCTTCAATCATCTCATCGACCGTCTTGTGTACGTTCTGCGCTTCGAAACCAAATTCCGGAACGATCAATGCGATCGTATCGAAATCGAGATCGGTCGACATCGTAGCCATCACACCTTGGACCATCAGGGCCTTAGTGATTTGTGCGGCTTTCAAACCCATCTCTTGAGCAAGATCGGCGACTTTCATCGTCTGATCTACTTTTACGACGCGCTTAGAAGCTTTCGGAGTCGTCTTCTGAGTCTGAAGGCCAACGCGGTTAAGCATGCCCTTCTTCTTTTTCTGCTGGAAAACCATTTCGCGCTTACGGAATTCTGTCGACGAGAACGTAACAACCGGTTCTTCTTTACCGGTTCCTGCGCCTACGCCGATTTTCTTTTCGCGCTTAACTTCAAATTTCTTTTTATCAAAAGCATCGTCGAAAGGATTTCCAGATGGAGGTCCTCCGCCAATTGTTGGTGCAGAAACGAAACCTGTGCGCAGTGGCCGAGCGCCACCAATGCCAGGTCCGCCGATGCCAGGTCCGCGTGGTCCGCCGGGCTGGAATCCGCCGGGACGTGGTCCACCAGGTCCGTTGCCGATAATGCCGCCCGGTCCGCTAGGGCGAGGTGCACCGCCAGCTGGCGCTTGCACTCGAGATAAGTCCATTCGACCAACGATGTTGCGACGAGGCTCCGAGCGAATTCCGCTCGATGGCCCGCCCGCTGTCATCACGACTTCGCGCTTTCGCGCTGGGCCTGCTGCTTCTTTCGAACCAATCGGCCCTGGCGCCGCAGCACCCGCCTCCATAGTAGATGTCCCGATCAAGTCGCTTCCTGTCTTTGGAGTCATCACGGCCGCTGGTACGTTGATGTCTTCTGCAGATTCGTCATCCGCCGTGGCTTCGACGACGGCTGCCGTGATTTCTAATTCTGTTGCTTCGTCCGCCGAAGCTTCAACCGCTGCTGCTTCAGCTTGAGCCGCCGCTTCGTCAGCTGCGAGCGCCGCTGCTTCTTCTGCCGCTAGCGCTGCTGCTGCTGCTTCTTCTGCTTCTTCGTCAGCCTTGCGACGAACGACGACTTTCGCTGCCGCCTTTTTAACGACGACGCCTTTTTTTGCGTTCGAAGCTATCGGCGCCGCTTCCGGCTTACCGGCTTTCGCAGAAACTTTTTTGTTCGCAGGTGCTGGAGGTTTCGCCGAAGCTTTCGCCGCAGGCTTTGCCGCCGCTTTCGCCGTTGTTTTCACAGCGGGAGCTTTTGCAGACTTCGCAGTCGTTGCTGGCTCTTCAGCCTCAGCATCGTCCACGCCCTTTTTCGCAACCTTCTTAGTCGTTTTTTTCGCAGCATCAGATGAAGAGTCCGAACGCAATTTCGTTCGGATCTCTTCCAACATGTCGCTGTCGAGATCAGCCATGTGACTGCGCACAGGAAGCTTCCACTCGCGGATTTTATCCATGAGCTGGAGCGTTTCCATGCCTATCTCTTTGGCGAATTCGAAAACCTTCACAGTTCGTCCTTCCAGTTGTGCCACTCTTACTCAGCCGTCGTCGATCCCGACACAGGAGTCGAATCAGTCGCTCCAGCTGTCGTTTCTGCTGGTGCAGTCTCGTTCGTCTCTTGCTTATTCAACGCTGCGAGCTCTGCACGCAGACGTTCATCAGCCTGAGCCTTAACGTTTCCGACCGGAGTAACCGTAGCCACTTTCACAGGTGCCGCTGGAACCGCGACGCCTTCTTTTTTGTATTTCTCAATCAATGCTTTGCTGTCCGCGATCAATTTCGCAGCCTGCTCTTCTGTGTCGTATCCTGGGATCGCCATCACGTCCGCCACCTTCGCCGAAGCGAGAGATTGGAAGCTGCCGAATCCAGATTGGAATACGTTCTGAGCCATCGTTTCTGACATGCCTGGGATCAACAAGAGGTTGAAGATCGCCTCCGCAGTTTTCTGCGATGCCGACGATTCGCTCAAGATGTCGAGTTTCCAAGTCGTGATCTTCGAAGCAAGTCGAACGTTCTGACCCTTACGACCAATTGCCAAAGACAATTGTGTATCTGGAACAACGACTTCCATTTCTTTATTCGCTTCATCAACGAACACGCGCGAGATTTCGGCTGGAGCCAAAGCGTTGCACGCAAAACGAGTGATATCCTCGTCCCAGTTGATGATGTCGATTTTCTCGCCGCGAAGCTCTTGAACAACCTGCTGAACGCGGCTGCCCTTCATGCCTACGCATGCGCCGACCGGATCAACCGATGGATCACGCGAGATAACTGCGATTTTAGCTCGAGCACCTGGCTCGCGCGCGGCCGCAACGATCTGCACGATACCGTCATAAATTTCAGGAACTTCTTGTTCAAATAACTTCACCAAGTACTGTTCGCAAGCGCGAGACATGATGATCTGTGGACCACGAGTCGTTTGCCGTACGTCGAGCAAATAACCCTGAACGCGATCGCCTGGCTTGTAAACTTCGCCTGGGATTTGTTCACGAAGCGGGATGAAAGCTTCTGTTTTGCCTAAATCGACGACGATCATTCCGCGCTCGACACGACGAGCGATGCCGGAAGCTACTTCGCCTTTGCGGGATTCGAACTCGTTATAGATAATTTCGCGTTCTGCATCGCGAACTTTTTGAGTGATGATCTGCTTCGCAGTTTGCGCCGCAATTCGGCCGAGTTCCGTCGCATCGAGTTTGATACCGACCGAATCGTTCAACTGAACGTCAGGCTGCAGTTCACGTGCTTCATCAAGTTTGATTTCGATTTCTTCGTCGATGAAATCTTCAGCCAAAACGACTTCTTTGAACTCGAAAAGTTCAACTTCGCCAGTGTCCTCATTATATTGAGCTTCGATCTCGCGGTACGTACCGTACTTTTTGCGAGCGGCTACGATCATTCCTTGAATGACTGCGTCGATTACGAGTTGTTTATCGATGCTTTTTTCTTTCGAAACAGCGTCGATCATTCGGCTCAAGTCAGAGAAATTATCGCCTGCCATCAGGTCCTCCAAAACACAGCGTTACTAACGCTGCTACTTTTTCTTTTTTCCGCCAGTTGGCTTCTCATTCGATTCAAAAATAAAAACTGTATTCGCTTTCGTTACTTTCGACAGCGGAACCCGGGTGCGTATAACGCCCCCCCCGTTCTCGGCATCGAACAGCAAAACGGGTTCAGCTGATGTCGAACCTTCGACTCCGGCAATCTTGCCTTCGAGTTGTTTTGCTCGGCCAAGCTTAAGCTTGGTCGCTTCATCCATTTCAGTATCCAGTTCAGCAAACGGAGCGAATGTTCTGACGAACACACGCGAACCGATCGCTTTTTCGAAGTGAGTAGCCGTACGAAGCGGCCGCTCGAGCCCAGGACTTGAAACTTCGAGATTGTAAGCTCCGCCTGGAATCACATCGTCCACGTCGAGTAGAAGATTGAGGCCCTTAGAGACGTTGCTGCAATCCTCGATCGAAACTCCGCCGGGACCGATCTTATCGATGAAAACCCGCAGTGCACGGTTTTGACCCGCTCCAACAAAATCGAAGTCGTAGATTTCGCAACTTTCACGAGCCGCGACTTCTGAAGCCATTTTCATGACTTTAATGCGCCAAGAATCTTTTCCTGAATCAGCGTTGGATTGGTCATCGCCATCAGTGCGCGATTCAACATCGCCATTGGCGTGCACGTCCGCATCGCCGCCGGCGTGCATCGCCGCGTCTTCATTTCCGTGCGGCTCAAATGTCTCTTCGATATCGTCTTTCGGATCCTGCATTACTTAAAATCTGCTCCACTACGTCAGCCAAAAAAAAATGGCCCGTCGGGCCACTCACCTTGATGGCCTTTCGGCCATCCTCAACTTCACCACTTCGTACCCCAGTAAATGGGATTCTCTGCGGGTCGTTTCGAACGAACTCTTTGTTATCAAATCTCGGGGTGAAAGGCAAATGTCCTGCTTGCGCCCAGCGAGTCAGGATTTAAGCCTGTATAAAACCGCGTCGGCGCCATCGGCGTAATAAGCCTTCCTTAAGCCGATTTTGACGAATCCGTTCTTTTCGTAAGCACGAATTGCCGACCTATTGTCCGCGCGGACCTCGAGATCGACATCAGTCGATGACGCGGCGCCCTCAGCCGCGTCATCTTTGGCCCTTTGCCGAATCGATGCGAGGAGCGACTGGAACACGTCTGAGCCCCGAAGTTCGCTATCGACGGCGACGAGGGTGATTTCCCAGGCGACACCCGGGCGGCGAACCAGCGCGAATCCGAGGCGCCTACCAAAGTTATCGGACGCGATCCAACTGTCGGCCGCTTCGATCTCTGAGGTAACGGCTTTCGAACCCCATGAAATCGCCCAGAGCTCTCCGCTGGCATGCGCCCGTGCGACGAGTTCTTTGATAAAAACGAAATCGTCGGTCGAAGCGGCCGGCGCCGAGGTGTAAACAAATTCATTATTCATCTAAGCGCCTACAAAATTGCGGACGCGATATTTCTTGCGCAAAACAGCTCGCCACTCGGTCAGACGGCGTTCCGTCTGACTGCGGATCAACGCCGCTTTGATTCCGTCCTTAAAATTCTCGAACGGCAGGTTTCCGAAGCGAAGACGGTTTTTTTTGAAGTATTGCAACGCCTCGGCGTCGCTGACGTTTACAAGCGAAGCATCGCCCTTCAGGTGCTCAAGGCTTTGCGCGGCGAGCTTTCTCTCAACTATCTCTTTGATTTCGTTCAAAGAAACCTCGAGGCGTTCCCAATCGCCATAGCCTTTCCAATAATCCGACACGGCTTTCGTCAAACGCGTGACTTCGTTTCTGTCAGCGAGTTTCGAACCGATCACCGTCGCTTCCAGAAAAACGGTCCACTCATCTAACACTTTCAAAACTTGCGCAGGAAACGCAGGGTCGTCGACGTCGAGAATTCGTTTCTTCGTTTCGACCGGTTTCGCGTCTGCGCCAACACCCGCAGCCAAAGGCGGATTCAACACTTGCGCAATCGCTTCATTCATTCGCACTTCGCGAGAGGTGACGATTCTTGGACCCGCCTCGCCCACGACGCGAGTCACTGACACCGACTTTCCTTCTTTCGAGGGCGGGGGCGGCGGCACTGGGGTCGGCTTTACCGCAACCGGGGTGGCAACAGCCGGCGTGGGTTTCAGTTCGGCGGTGGGTTTCAGCGATTCTACGATTTTAGGAGTGGCCTTCGCAGATTTCGACGGCACTGCTGCCGATGCGATATCTACGTTCGAGGCAAAGATGAAGGCGATCATAAAGAAAAACGGCATAAAACGATTATGTTCTATGCCGTTTCAATTTCAACCTTTTCGAGGTCTGTTTATGTCGGAGCCATCAGCTCTTGATTCAGGCGCAGGCGTGCGCCTGACAGCGCAGCCGGGTGGGGACCCGGCGTAGCGACACATTAGAATGAAAATTTCGCGTTCGCTGACCAGATGTAATAGCTGAACTCTTCGAGACGCTTATACCCAGCTGGCAGCACGTTGTACGCAGTCGAATAATCGCTGTTCCCGCGGTAAGCGAGATTCATCATGTAACGGAAATCGCCACCGATCGAGAACGAATTCGTCAATTGAAGGTCGAGACCAACGAGAGCACCGATATCGAACGCGTGCGATGAAGCACTTGCGCCGTACCCTTGGTACTGTTGCGGTTGACCGTAGTAGTTCTGACCTTCGTAGCTACGATACGTGTAACCAGCGATCGCACCAGCGTGCGGACGGAAAGTTCCACGGAAAGGTTGATACTTCGCAACCGCTTGAAAGTTGTACTGAGACACTTTCGTGAACGGAATCGAGTTCGAATAATTTCCAGCCTGATACGAACTGTACGCAGACTTAGACACGTCATAGTTCGAGTACTGGAAAGTACCTTCGAGAACGAGTTGCTCGGTCGTTACCATACCAAGTCCGAAGCCAAGCGCCATTCCGCCTTGAACGTTGATCGCGTCGTTATATTCGCCAACACCTGCGAGAGCAGACATATAAAACGAAGGACGAAGATCTTCGTGCTTAGGCATGACTTCTACGACAGTCGTGCGAACTTCAGGTTTCTGCTCAACTACGACGACAGCCGGAGCCGGTGCAGGCGTGTTAATAACCTGAACTTCTTGATGCTGATCGCGACTCGAAAAGCCCTTATTGAAAAGACGTTCGCTGCGTGAGCGCTCATCTTCCATACGTGCATCTTCAAGCTTCTCTACGATCTTCTGCTCGGTCTGGAGCTCAAGCCCCTGACGATCACGACGACGACGTTCTGCCGCCGACATGTTGAGCGGAGAATCTTCGATCACACTTGTTTGTTGATCCTGGACCGCATTTTGTTTCTGGCTCGAACCCTGGCTCACGCCTTGAGTCGATTTTTGGTTGTTCAAAATGACGATGCCTGGAGCTGAAGCGGCTTTGGCAGCCTCTTGAGCTTCGGTCACATCAACGAGTTCACCCGTTTGATCGTCGATTTTGACAATGCGCTTAGACGTCGGTGCTTGAGCGTGAGCTACAACACCTGCAGTCATAGACGCCGCGAGCATTAACAGTACAAAAGCGCGTAATAGGTTCTTCATACACCTTACTCCTCAATGGATTCAGTCACGGGGCCTTCTAAAGGCAAGGCATGTGCCATGGTGCGTTATGGCCCCGGTTTGGCTTTAATTCACTGCTGGAGGCGTAGATTAGCGTTCGCGATCGGCCAAATCGAAAGACCGCTGTCACACTTCCGGGCACTCTTGAAAGAAATTCTTGAGCGGAGCGCAAAGAGGCTCTAAGTTCACCCCTCGCGCAGACCTCTGAAACGGTTTGAGCAGTCTATATAAGTGCCTTGGTGGTGGAATCGGTAGACGCGCTGGACTCAAAATCCAGTGTCCGAAAGGACGTGGGAGTTCGATTCTCCCCGGAGCCACCAATTGTTAGCGCCTCCTTAGTGATTTGTAAGATCCATACCTAAACTCAATCACCGCAGCTCGCGAATAAAAAAACCCTCTCGTAAAGCGAGAGGGTAAAGAAATTATGGAATCACAACCGAGCAATTTAAAAGACTTTCAGAGGTCAAAGTTTTTGGGAAGGTCGCTGAATTCCAACTGAATTAATATCGTGGAGTTTGGTATCCTTTAATGACTTGACCTTGATTGTCTTTAATTGCTTCCCATCTTTTGCTTACAGTAATTACATCGTCATCTTCAAATAACGATTTGGCAAAACCTGTTGTCGATGTTCCAGTTCCGACAAGGTCATCGCCTTTTTTAATTGGAAAAATTTTAGCTTGGTTAAAATCAAAATCACCATTCATTACGCTGAATGTTTTTTTGCTCATCACATAGCTTTTACCGAGAATTTGAAATTGCAGTGTCCAGGAATTATTTTGATCTTGGTAAGCCCACATCAACAAGCCGCCGCCCAAAGAGACGCAAGTCAAAGCTTGTGCAGG
>JAYSYF010000325.1:0-3270 GCA_043716655.1 Bdellovibrionales bacterium
TTGGTAATCAAAGCTCGCTCGCGCTAGTGACATCGATCGCAGACAACTATGCGCTCTTGAATGCGCTCGCAAAGCAACCATTCATCGATAGCCGAAACATCGGAGCGATGGGAACTTCACGTGGTGGCAGCGCCCTTGTTTTGGCGGCCGACGAAAGAATACGTACGCGTTTTCAACAAGGAGAAGCGTCGTTCAAATCATTCGCGGCGGTTTATCCAGGATGTTCAACACAGCTCGAAACAAAAACTCCCTCAAGCATTCGCGTTCTCGTACAACTAGGAAAACGAGATACCTACTTTGCTCCAGCGCGCTGCCGGAAAGTTATAGAAGCCATGAAGACCAATGGTTTTCCAGTGCGGACCACCGAATACGATGCTCATCACGGCTGGGACGCCGGTGGCCCGCCCACGAAGTTAGCCAATGAATTGAGCTACGGAAATTGCGACATGGTGGTCAGAAGCGATGGAGTTCCGGTTGAACAGAAGTCGAAAATCCGCATGGATTCGCCCGAACACAGTAGAGAAGCGTTCAATGCTTGTGGAGTACGTGGTGCCTTCGTCGAGGGGAACGAAGATGCTAAACGCGAGAGTACTGGCGAGTTGATCGAATTTTTCAGGAGCGAATTTCTGATGGTGGGTCGCTCGTCAAAATCCCAGCACGGAGTGAGTCCTACACAGAAGTGACAAACTTCAAAACCGATAGAGCCGCTTGCAGGTATCGACGCTCGTGCGATTCACCATTCGTCGAGAGCTACTTTAGTGTCAGCGATTTGTTTTTTCGGCCAACGATACACCGCTCCCGCTCATCGAGTCGGCTGGTTTCGCAGAATTTCTTCAACGCCCGAAGTCTCTTTGAACTTCGAGAATTCTTTCAGCGTCTTTTCGAGAAATTTGAGCTGCTCTTTGACGAGCGAGCTCGTGACCAATGAACTTCGTCGGTCCTGCATCGAAAGATGAATCGTCGCATGCTCGAAGCCGCTTCCGAATTTAAACCGAAATTCATTGGCCAGCTTTATCAGTTCCGGCCCCGCAAGCTTTGAATCGCTAATCGTAAAACACTCCTTCAGAGCATCCGCATACGGCGTGAACAGCCCTCGTTCCGCGAGAATTTTATAACCGACAACATGAAAGGAATAATCGTGGCTAACGTTATCCTGGTAACTCGGGTGGTTGGAAATCGTGATCTGGCGATTCGCGAGACCGCGCAGGTAGTCGACTTCGACGTTTTCCCGCTCGACGAATTTGAAAGGCGCGTCCGGAGCAGTTAAATTCCAGATCCGGTTTATTTCTTCAGGATCAGCAATAACCACCGCCGTTCTGCCTTCGCCGATCGACACCAATCGCGCCCCAAGTTCACTTCGCATCCGGCCACGCGCTTCGATCGGTCCGAAACCCTCACTAACGATAACCACTCGCCGATCTGGAATGCGAACCAAAGGATCGATGTACTCCAATACTTCCGCAGTCCGCCGAAACATCGTCGCCAATTGCGAAAAAAACTCTGGGCATTTCGCATGAACGAATCCACCAGGCAGAGTTAACAAAACTATCAGAATTAGTTTCTGCAATGCCACACTAACCAATCGGCATCGGAGCAACGCCGTTCAACGGCCGGTTGGTCTAGGATTGACCTAACCGAAAGGCTTGAATGAAACGACAATAGCAGTCAGATCGAAGACCAATTATTTTTTCGGTTCCGAGCCCGTTTCCCTTACGGCCAGCGAATTAAAATAGGAGATTGCGCTCGGATTCGCCCAATTCTCGACGCCAAGAACCTTGCGGATCAGCTTTCGATCAGGCCCGACGATGTAACTCTCGGGAAGTTTCCCGACCGCGTAAGTGCCCATCACCTTTTTGTCGCGGTCCCACAAAACTTCGAAGCCTGGCTTTGGAACTTTAAATAGCTTGGTGAAAGCCCGCAGATCTTTTTCGTCATCATCCATAGAGACTGCGACGATTGTGACTTTCCCCTTCATTGCCTCAACCAATTTCAACATCGATGGAAATTCCTCGACGCAAGGTCCGCACCAAGAGGCCCAGAAATTTACGATCACAACCGGAGCCTTCACCTTCGATAAATCGAATGGTTTCCCATCGAGGTCCACCGCTTCGATTGCCGGAATTCCCTCTTTCTCGAACTTAGAAACAAAGTTGAACGATTGCGGAACGACAGTCGCATCGTACTTCAATTTTAGGAGCCACCAGACCCCCACCAAAGCCACGACAAACAACACAAACCCGAATCCCCAGATAGCCTTCGCGCGTGTCGCGCGCGCGGCCTGCGAAGTCCCAGAAGTGCTCTCGCCGCCTGCACGCACTTGCGAAGGCGATGGGTTCTTGGTTTTGTTCTGTTCGTTTTCTGCCACGTCCAACTCCGTCGTTGATCAAAGCGTACTCGAGCCGGAAAAGCAAAAGGGTGCCTGTGTCGCTTCGCCCTGGGCTCCGCATATTACGCGGAAAGATTAGACCAAGGGTAAAAAAAAGCCGAGGTTTCCCTCGGCTTTTTTATTTCGTCAGAGATCAGCTGCACAGGTTTTCCCTCCGCAGCCGACGTCTTACTTCTTCTTTTTGCTCGCGTGCAGAACAGCGCGTGCCTTGCCTTGAAGTTTGCGAACGCGTTTCTTTTTTGCGTCTGCAGCTTTCGAAGCTGTGCGTTTCTTAGCCGAAACTGCTTTTTCATCGACGTTAGCCAACGCTTCAGCACGATCCTGAGCCGAGAAATCTACGAACTGAATATAAGCCATCTCAGCGCGATCGCCAGGGCGCATACCCAATTTCAAGATGCGAGTGTATCCACCCTCGCGCTCTTGGAATCGTGGTGCCACGTCCGTCATGATCTTCGAAACAACGGCTTCATTCGGGTAACGAGCGAGGAGCAGGCGACGAGCATGAAGCGTTTGCTTCTTACCAACCGTGATTGCTTTCTCTACGTGCCGACGAAGCTCTTTTGCTTTCGCCAAAGTAGTTTTGATACGGCCGTGCTCGACGAGCGAGTTTACGAGACCGCGCCAGAGAGCCTTGCGCGGACCAGATTTACGGCCAAAATGTTTTACTCGTGCATTATGTCTCATGACTTAAGCGTCCTTACGCGGAACCGCGGTATTTGGATCCCATCCTTGCGGAGGCCATCCATCGATTTTCATACCGAGGTGAAGGCCCATCTCTGTGAGAATCTCTTTGATCTCATTCAGCGATTTGCGTCCAAAGTTTTTAGTTTTCAACATCTCAGCTTCGCTGCGAGAAACGAGTTCACCGATGAATCGGATGTTCG
>JAYSYF010000326.1:0-3269 GCA_043716655.1 Bdellovibrionales bacterium
ATTTTCACAAAGGTGCTGAATCTCGTTCAGCAATACTACGTCGAAGAAGTCGACATGAAAAAATTAATCTATGGCGGAGTAAAAGGAATGTTGTCGGAACTCGATCCGCACACAAACTTCTTACCACCGGACGTTTACAAAGAATTCGAAAGTGAAACATCGGGTGAGTTCGGGGGTCTCGGCATCGAGATCACACTGCAAAACGATATTCTGACCGTCATTGCACCGATCGAGGATACGCCTGCTTGGGAAGCGGGGATCCAAGCCGGCGACAAAATCGTCGAGATCAACGGTGAGTCGACGAAGGGTTTAAGCTTGGCAGAAGCGGCGCAACGAATGCGCGGCAAAAAAGGTTCGAAAGTTCGAATGGGAATCTTCCGCGAAGGTTTCGAAAAGCCAAAAGAGTTCGCAGTTGCCCGTGGGACCGTGAAACTGAAATCGGTAAAATTCACTGAACTCGAGGAAGGTTACGGGTACGTCCGCCTCACAAGTTTCATCGAGAACTCTTCTAGCGATTTCGAAAAAGTTCTTAAAGAAATGCTGAAACGTTCGAAGGTTATCAAAGGCCTGATTATCGACATGCGACGAAACCCCGGCGGATTGCTCGATCAAGCTGTGAAAATCAGCGATCTGTTTCTCGATGAAGGTGTGATCGTCAGCACGATTGGACGAAATAAGCGGGAAAAAGAAGTTTTGTACGCGAAAAAAGACGGAACTTATTCCGGCTTCCCTGTGATCGTACTCGTGAACGAATACTCGGCGAGCGCTTCGGAAATCGTCGCGGGCGCACTGCAAGATAACAAACGCGCATTGATCATGGGTCAGCAAACCTTCGGAAAAGGCAGCGTACAGTCGGTTGTAAAACTTGGCGACGGATCGGGCTTAAAGTTAACAGTAGCTCGCTATTACACACCGAGCGGAAAATCGATTCAGTCCGTCGGTATCACACCGGACGTAACTGTTGAAGATGTCGATCCCGAGCAATTCAAGAAAGCGATTATCAAGCGAGAGGTTCGCCGCGAATCTGATCTCGGCGGCCATCTGTTAAGCGATAAAGAAAAAGAAAAGAAGAAAACCGAGACTGCGGCGATGAACTATTGGTTCAAACAAGAAACCGCAAAGAAGCCGAATCTGACGCCAAGAGAAAAACTTTTGCATGACGATTTCCAAGTACTGCAAGCCTACAACTATCTGAAGGCTTGGAAAGTGATGGAAAAATTCGGCGGCATCGATACTTCTGCCGCGGTGAAGCCGGAAGTCATCGAAGCCGCAGCTGTTGCTATCGAAAAAGCGGCAGAACCCGTAAAAGAAAAGAAAGCTTCGGAAAAATCGACGGATAAAACTCCCGAGAAAGCTTCACCCGAGAAAAAGTAGAACTACCGGCAATCTCGTCCGTATTGCTGGAAGTAGTCTCCACACGCGCTTCCCGAGTTCGAGCACCCATTTGGATCCCACGATGTGATGGATCCCATCGGGCAGCGCAATTCGGGTTTTTCATAAACATCAGCGATGAAGTTTCCAGATTGAACGGTTCGTCCATCGCGCGTAACTGTCCATGCGACATCGTTGCGTCCAAGTTTCAAAAGTGGACGTTGAAAGACAGTATTGATCCACAGATTGAATGTGTCGGTCGATGCGCCGAGCGATCCGTCGTAATCGCTCGTTTTTGTTCGTGTACTGCCGTCTTCGCGAGTTGCTGTAAGTTCAACTCGGTTTCCGTTCACTTTCGGACCGACGAACTGCGCATACTCGGCTGGTGAAAACACATATCCATAGCAGCGAAAGCTCGCTGACGAGGGGCCACGAGGTCCGCCCCCTGGCCCGCCGCCGCCGCCACCGCTTCGCGGGCAATGGACAAGGACATCACCGACCGCAGAAGTATATTCGAAAACATTTCCGCCGGCGAATCCTGCGGCTTGTGCCGATGTCGAAGACAAAGTCAGAAAAATAAGTGCGGCACAAAATCCAAACGTGCGTCCCAGAATGAAGTGCATTTAAAACTCCTTTTTTAAAAGCTCCAGCGTTCAAGGCTCAACAGTAGACGAGCGCGAGACTTCGTCAACGAGTGTTCGTGAGTGCTTAACTAGGGAAGAAAAAAATTGACCGAGATTTTGCGTGCGATTTCGCCGACTGGCGCCGCGTCGTGAATCGCGCGAAGAGCCGTGGCTTCGTCGAAACTCTTTTCGAATGCGACTAACAGAGCGGCGGGGCTCGAGCCGTTCGTGATCAAATCGTCGAGCGTAACGCCCTTCGTTCGTTTTTCGAGACGGCCTCCATCTTCACGAATGACGAGCGAAGTGTGGAAAACTTCGGTATCCGTCAAGACCCGTGGGCCACAGCTCCACCGTCGAATCGCACGTTGAGTTTTTTCGACAGTTGCTAAATCCCACGCACGAACGAGGACTGAATAATCACCTTCAGCATCATCGATGGCGCACGCCCAGTGATATCCCGGAATAAAATTTTCTCCGTCTCGGTCCGTCCGCGCGACAATCGCATCGTCACGACCATCTTCTGCTGTATTTCTCCATCGCCATGCCAATGATTCGATGGGCTTGAAAACGTCGTTTCGAGAACGACCGCGACAATGTCCGGAATATTCGGGAGTCGGCTGGTGAGGTGCGCTCTCGATCTGCGAGAGGCTTTCGAGCACATCTTTTCTGGAGCAGTCGCACGGATAGACTCGGCCCTCGGCGCGCGCGCGCTCGAAAGCTTCTAAGTGTCGAACGTATCGTTCGGATTGACGGTGAATAGAATCAGGAATCAGTCCGAGTGCTTTTAAATCTTCGTACTGCTGTAACCACAACTGCTCGGAAGATCTGGCTGTATCGATATCCTCGATACGAACGATCCACGGTTGATGAAGCGCACGAGCAATGCGTGTAGATACCCAAGCGGTGCGAAGATTACCTATGTGAAAACGCCCGGTGGGTGATGGGGCGAAACGAACTCCGAGACTCAAAGACCGGCCCATTCGTCGAGCGGTGCGGGCGGTACCTGCGGCACGGGCTCTGATGCTAGAGGCTGACGGCGATGTTGAACCTCAGCCTTGATGACGGGGTGTCGATCCAAAAATAAGTACGTGTAGGGCCGTTGAAATTTAGAATCTAGAGTCCGAGCCTCTCCAAGCGACAGGGGTTTCGTAAACGCCTCGAAATTTTTCAGCTCGAGAGCGAAGCCGTAGGCGCGTCCACCGAAATAATTAAGAACGCCTTCAAGGCTCGATCCCGAATGCAACCACGTAACTCTAGCTAGGTCTTGCGGAGTTC
>JAYSYF010000327.1:0-3257 GCA_043716655.1 Bdellovibrionales bacterium
GTCTTCAAGACACCACCAGCACTGGCGGCCCGTGTTGCATTCTGGAAAGACATTTACGCCAAGTACACGACCGATCAGGGTGTTCTTCATGACATCGACAATATTTCAATCGTATACGAGGCGATCGACTTTACTTTGTTGATGAAGGATTCGCGCAATTCTCTTTCAAAGAAAGCGCGGGCTCGATCGAAGTTGGTGAATGCGCATCGTACTGAGATTTCGAAACGCCTCGAGCGTCTATCGAAAATGAAAACCGAAAAAGACATCCGTGACGACGCCGATCGCAAAATGCTGGCTCTGTTCACAAAAGAGACCCCGGCGTCGTTTTTTCAGAAATCAAAAAAGCGAGACCTCGAAGATTTACGTAAGCGCCTGAAGACGTCGGCGCGAATTAAAAAAATTCGTTTCCAGCTGGGGCAAAAAGACAAATTTATTTTAGGCGTTTATTATTCCGGACGATATCTGCGCACGATGGAAAAAGTCTTTCGGCAAGAAAGACTTCCGATCGAGCTCACTCGTCTTCCTTTTGTCGAAAGCAGTTTCAATATTCAGGCTAGATCGCATGTCGGCGCTAGCGGCATTTGGCAGTTTATGCCCAGAACGGCGAAGCCGTGGATGATGGTTAATCGGGATGTCGATGAACGAAATGATCCGATGACCGCGACAGCAGCATCGGCGCGTCTGATGCGTGACAACTTTGATCGACTCGGTTCTTGGCCGCTTGCACTGACGGCTTATAATCATGGCGCTACAGGTATCGCACGTGCTGTGAAGAAGACAAAGTCGCGCGACTTAGCGGTGATCATCGATAAATACGAGGGGCGACGATTTGGTTTTGCTTCGAGCAACTTCTATGCGTGTTTCCTCGCCGCGCTCGAAACTGAAAAGCATGCGCGAAAAATTTTGGGCGACATCAAGTGGAGTCTTGAGTTCGACGGCGGTGACGTCGATTTAACGAAACCTCTCAGCTGGCGTACGCTCGTTGATTTTTACGATGGCGAAGCCGCATTAGCCGAGCTGCAAAATCCACATCTCACACAGCGAATTCGCACCCACAATCGTTCGATTCCTAAAGGCACTTTCGTTCGAATTCCGACTTCGCGCCTCGAGCTTGCCCAATCATTTATTGGCGGACGTATCACCGAGGTCGATTTAAGAAAAAAGCTCGCGATAACTCCCATCCCTCGAACCTTCTCGGGTGATGGAAAAGAAACGGGACTTCGTTCGAAACTCGGCGCGGTTAGTGAGGCTGCCAAGGCTCTGCTGCCGTTCGTGTCGTCAAATCCCGAGGAGCCGAAGCCGTGAACACGGACTCAAAAAATTTCTATTCATCTATTCATCCCTTCAGCAAGTTTGCCGATCTCACCGAGGCATCTCACTATCGCAAAGTACCGGGTGATTGGTGGGTGATCATCACGGACGTGAAGGGTTCGACCGAGGCAATAGCCAACAACAGATACAAAGACGTAAACCTTCTCGGAGCATCTTCGATTATAGCGGTTCTCAACGCTCTCAAAGGACAGGCGATACCATTCGTGTTCGGTGGTGACGGCGCGACGTTGTTGGTTCATGAAAGCGATGTCGAGAAAATCAAACCTGCGCTTCTCGGCACTCAACGTCTTGCACGCGACGTGATGAATTTTGAACTAAGAATCGGACTGGTGCCAGTCACGACACTGAATGCTCGAGGCGCATCAGTCGAAGTTGCGAAATTTGCTATTTCGGAAAAGTCGACGATCGCAATGATGCGAGGTGGGGGACTCATTGTAGCAGAACGTATGGTGAAAGATCCCTCTGGCGCTGGCGCAGCTTTTCGTCTCGAACTGGGCGGAGAAATTGTCGAGGACGTCACGAGCTTTGAAGGCTTGTCGTGCAGATGGGAGCCGATCAAGGCGAAGCGTGGAGAAATGATGAGCCTGTTGGTTGTAGCAACGTCTCAAGATAGGCACGACGAAATTTATAAACGAATCATACGGCAAATTGATTCCATTCTGGACGAATCGCAAAGTCGACCGGCAAGTGGGGAACAAACAGGTCGCGGCGTCAGCTTACCGAGTTTGATTAAAGAAATGCGTATGCACACGATCGGGCAATCGTTCGGCGTAAAAGTGAAGCGACTGTGCAGAATATTTTTCGAAGCTGCAGTCATGCGTGTCTTCATGATCACGGGAATCAAGACCGAAAGTTTTAGCGCCGAAAAGTACATCCGCGAGATGGGCGAGAATACTGACTACCAGAAGTTCGACGACATGATTCGGATGGTGCGGGACTGCAGCGCAAAGCAACGAGATGCGGTCACGCAAATGTTAGAGTCCGAGCGATTATCCGGCGAAATTGCCTATGGAATCCATACCTCGCCGGAAGCGCTGATGACGTGTCTAGTTTTTCAACTCGACAATCACATTCACTTCGTCGACGGAAGCAATGGCGGCTATGCACTAGCCGCTAAGCAGTTGAAGTATCAGCTGCGGTTAATTAATACCGCAGGGGAACAAATATAACTCGGTCCGCACAGACAAACACCACTCGAGTCGGTGACGTCGCGTTGGCAGCGATGGTATCACCCATCGACTGACATCCCGTCGGCGCCGTCAGTCGCAAACGTGCAGGTCGCATGAAGCCTTGCAGTTTTCCCGACTCGTATCTCGGCGCAATGACTTCAAGCGAAGAACCGGTACCCAAGCCTTGTGCGAGATAGACCATAGGCAATCGCTCGCCCTTGTCTTGCGTGTTGTCACCAAGGACTGGGCGATAGAGCTTTTCGAAATAAAACTCGGGCATGAAACTAAAACGTTTCAATGTTGCCGATGCTTTTTCTCCAGAACGCAAGTCGTCGTACTGCATCTCATAAATCGTCTGCGCTATGACTCCGACTGTTTTTGAACCCGCAAAACCTGCGAGTACCGAATTCACCGAGTCGACGGTTGAAGCGGGTTCCAGAATTTTGTCGAATATCAGGCGTTGAACTGCGCCCTGATTTGGAATCAAACCTGTCACCCGAGACGCGGATCGATAGCTATCGCTGTAAACTCCGACTCCGATTGTTTCTCCGGCTTCTGTCGATCCAGAAGACGCGAGCGACATCAGTGGTGCCATCATCGTTGAGCGCACTCTTCTATAACCGCCCATATCGAGTGGAACCGATTTTCCAAGAACCAAATTCTCGACGGTGGTCATCTCGTGCGTGATATCCGTTCCTTCGCCTTGCATCCACATGACGCGACGATGTCCAGACTTCATTTCTTGACGAGTCGCGG
>JAYSYF010000328.1:0-9832 GCA_043716655.1 Bdellovibrionales bacterium
CAGAACCCAAGTGGACTTTCCAGATTCGTCTTGCAGCCTGTATTCGGCTTCAAAGGTTTCGCCTGACGTGACGGATGCGTTCCACTTGCCAATGACAGCATGGGCATCCTGTGAGTGGACAGAGTGAATCCAATTGCGGGGTCGAGTTCCTGCGGACGCGATAAATCGACCGTTGGCATATATCGGCTCGCCCTTGGCGGTCGTCGTCCAAATGAGCTGCGGAATGTGGTTCAGCAAGTGCGAGATTTTCGCGCGGCTTTCTTTCGATTGAGCCTCTTCAGTTTTGTGGCGGGTAATGTCCTGCACGATGAAAAACATGCGTCCGGCCTGATTGGGGGGCGCAGATAGATATTGTCCCGTCGCGTGAACCCAACGAATACTCTGATCGGTTTGATGCGTGACGCGAAACTCGGTGTCACAACGTGCGGATTTTTGCTTCACTGCATTTTTAAAACATTCGGTGACTCGATCGCGATCATCTGCGTGCACCAACTCTGTCAGATGGGAAAGGGTTGCCTTCGAATCGTCAGTTGGTTCGCGTTCGAATCCGACGATGGACTTCAATCGATAGTCGCAAAACACAGACTTGGTGTGAAGATCGATTTCACAGATTCCGGTTTCGGAAAGCGAGAGTGCGAGCTTCAGCTGAATTTCTCGATTAAAGAGTTCCTGCTGAATTCTGTTTGTGCTGGTCGTTTCATTCAGCTGGCAAATCAATGCCTGCGTTACTCCATCTCGAGGTTTCTCGGGCGTAAGTGTGCCCGAGAAGTGACGAATCGCTGCATTCTCAGTAACGGCGATTTGAAATGACGTAACATTCCCACGGAACGCGTGTTCGAGTAGTGGTTTGAGGTGGTTGTAGGCCGTGGAATCAATTAACTCCGAGAGTCCGAGTTCTTCGTTCTCTAAGAGCTGAAGTGCAAACGCATTTGCGAAGGCTTTGTTGCACCACTTCAATTTGTGATCGCGATTGATGTAAGAGAGAAGGCTCGTTGTGGATTCGACTGCAAGCAATTGAATTGAACAATTCGCGGACAGACTATTCGGCGTACGAGTCCATTTGCCGAATGAACTCGTAGAATTGCCGATTTGCGCCCGCATTGTTTTCTTCTTCCCGAGAAATTGATACCCTGTCCTCCAGAAGTAGCAATATTCATTCTCGGTTAAGCGAAAAAGCGAAACCTTAACTCAAACATAAAGAGCAAATGCTCATGTGCAGACACAATCATCACGAAGCAAAATTTTTCGCCAAACCGAGATTCAAATCTCGTTTGTTGATGCTATCGGTAATTTCGAAGTGTTTAAGTTTGAGGCCATGTGGTACGTGAATGTTTTCTGCGGACATAAGTAGGACGGGAATCTTGTGAGTAAATCGGCATTGCTCCGCAAGAATTGGATCTGTATCTAGGTAAGAATCAAGCTTGATCAAAACCTCGAGACCTTTCAAACCTGGAAGGTTTTGATCGACAACGAGATAATCGTAATTGTTATCGCAAAGCGCCTCGATCGCTTCGTAGCTGTCGACAACGATGTCGCATCTCGCACCAGAAAATTGCTCAATCAGAAAGCGCGTTAGTTGCGCCATGTCGCTATCGTCTTCAACGACGAGAACTTTCCGCCGATTCAGCGTGGTTCGCCGAATATCTGTTTGATTCATTTCGTCTGCCTTCTTTTGCTCAACGCTGCAACCCTCATTACCAGTAGTCAGTGACATCTGAATTCCCCTTCGTTGTTAACGACGTCATGAGGTTCGATCTTTTTATGAACTCTCGATGTCTATCGTTTTGCTAAATACGTTTCGTACTGTGATGTGAATGCAATCGGTGTGCGAACGACGAGTTCGGGTTTTTTTCGCTAAAATCGTATGCGTTGCATTTGAGCGAAAAATTCTGGGGCGAAAACGGATGAGGTCCTGTGGCGGCGAGAATCGGTAGGACGTCTAGTTGCATAAAAAAAAACGGAGATCCGGGTGGATCTCCGTTCAGGACGAAGGGTAGGACGCAGCAGTTACGCGTCGTAGCGTGAAGTGTCTTCGGTGTTGGTCGAGAAAGTAGGTTTGCGCATCTTCAAGAACATTGCTGCGCCGGCACCGATTGCTACTGCTCCGAGGAGAGAGTAAATCGGATACTTACGCACGAACGATGTCGTAGACTCACGTGCCGTGTTGAGGCCTGATTGCACATCTTGAACTGTGGTGTTTAACATTGATCGGACTTCTTCTGTGCTCTTAGCTGGCAGGAACGAAAGAGCTGAATTCAGAACAGTCTCTGCCATCGAGCGGGGAGACGAATCTCCAGCTGCCGAATCGAGCGCTCGTTCTGCTTTGTTCGCCGCTGACTTCGCTTCAGATTTGATTTCCGAACCAAGTTTTGAAGCACCTGCTGAAACTGATTTCTTGACGTCTGACACTGTTGTATTTCCGTTTGGATAGCTCACTGTTGTCTCCTCTGATATTGTTGTTTGTGTTTCGTTATGTTTCGAAAAAAAGTTAGTTGTTAGTGCTTGTCGGGGTTCAGACCCTCTGCAACTGGCGGATCGATAATTCCTGTGACGAAATTATTGATTCGCTCGCGAATCGATTCCTGATTTTCTCCGTAGCGTTGCTGCACGAGCCCTGTGAGCTGAGAAATGTTTCCCTTAGTTTGTTCGAGTTCGTCGTCTGTGAGTTTTCCCCACACCTTTTGAATCTCGCCTTTAACCATCTTCCATTTTCCATCAATAATATTTTCGTTTAGCACCGAGGCCTCCTGGGTTCCCGTTCAAGTTTCGCAAGTGAACGAATACAATTTTCATTCCGACGTCAGACCCATGAGACGGCCGTGTGAGGTTTTGATTCCGATGAGTTGGGGGAATTATCGAACGTTCATGTGGTCTAGCGCCTCGATGAGCTTGGACGGATCAAATCTGGACGTCGTCGTTGACCGAATTTCAAATTAAGGTTGAAAAACTAGCTGATGAGGGAATACTTTCGATCAAGTGAGGTACTTGAATGGATTTGCCGGCAAGCATGTACGTGAATTATTTGGCTCGCAGAAAAGCTGATCACGCTCGACTGACCTCGGCGATAGCCTCGCCCCAGGGACTCGACGATTTCAAAACCGTGGGACACCAAATAAAAGGCAACGCGAGTTCATTCGGATTCAATGATCTCGTGAGTATCGGTGAAGCGATGGAAAAGCTCAGCGCGGCGCAGCTCCCGTCGGATGGGCAACGTTTATTACATGATTTTTGGCAGTGGATAGTCGTAACCGAAAAGAGACTCGAAACCGAGCTCGCCAATTCTGACGAAAGTTAATTGGCAGAAATGTACCTTATGAAATTTTCTAATCTTACCGCGTCATTGGTGATGACGGCATTGATTGCGGCAGTCACAGGTTGTGCTTCGACAGGACCAGAAGTGACTGTGGCGGAACCTCCGCAAACAGAAACGCCCGTCGCCGATGAAGCGGCGCGAGCTGTCGACTCAAATTATTTTGTCGACATCGAATTCGACAAGGGATCCGACGCGCTGACCGAACCTTCGCGTTCATCGCTGACATCTTTACTTAAGCGAGCGCGAGCCGAGGGACCGCTTGCTGATGTAAAAGTCTTGGTCTGGGCAGACGAGGAATATCCCTCGGCAAAATTGAAAAAGCTCTCGAGGTCGCAGCGCAAGCTCGCAGCAGCGCGCGGGCGAAGCCTCGCGATATTTATAAAGTCGTTAGATCAGACATTACCCGTCGAGAGTCACAACATGGCTCAAAGGCCGAGCGCGATCTCGCGCTGGTTCAACACGCCCGATGCTAGATTTAAGCGTTCGTTGGTCGCGGCGGGGTTGCCGACGACGGCCGAAGACGAACCGATCACCGGCCGCGCGTCACACGCTGTCATCCTCGTAACGATGAAACAGTAAAAAAAAGACCGCTCTTCAGCGGTCTTTTTAGTTTCTGCGGTTCTTATTCCTAAGAGTTTTAGTGCTCTTGGGCTGCTGTGATTGTGGATTCGCTGCTTTGGATTCGTCGGTAGAGCGTTTTGCGGTCGATACCCAAATCTCTCGCAGTTTTGTCTTTTGCTCCACCGTTTCGCATCAATGCATACTCGATGTATTGTTGAGTGAGATCGTGAAGCGTCATAAGCTGACCCTCGTTCGTCATCGGGAACGATTCGCTATCTGCTTTCTGCGACTGTTGGTTCGGTGGCGTGAATGAAGTCATACCTGGACGATCGAGTTGCAAATCTTCCTTCTGAATTACATCCGCCGAGCACAACACAACAGAACGCTCGATTGCATTCTCGAGTTCGCGAACGTTGCCCTTCCAAGACCGGTCTAACAGGTACTGAAGTGCATCTTTCGAGAACGATCGTGCAGGCGAGTCATTGATTGAAGCAAAACGCTTCAAGAAGAACTCTGACAACGGAACGATGTCTTCCTTTCGGTCGCGAAGTGCAGGTACGCGTATTGGGATAACGTTCAGGCGGAAGTACAAATCTTCGCGGAAACGGCCCGCAGCGACTTCTTCATGTAACGTCTTGTGCGTCGCAGAAATAATGCGCGCATTGATCGGACGCGCTTGGTTTTCGCCAACGCGTTTGATTTTTTTCTCCTGCAAAACTCGCAAGAGCTTTGCTTGAAGTGACATACTCAGGTCGCCAATTTCGTCGAGGAACAATGTTCCGTTTTCTGCTTCTTCGAACAAGCCGACTTTTTTCGCGATGGCTCCAGTGAAGGCGCCTTTCGCGTGGCCGAAAAGTTCTGATTCAAGAAGGTTCTCTGGAATCGCCGCGCAGTTGATAGCAACGAAAGGACCGCGTTTGCGATTGCTTTCCGAGTGCACGAACTTCGCGATGACTTCTTTACCAGTTCCGCTTTCGCCGAAGATAAAGATGTTAGCAGTACTCTTCGCGACACGACGACTAACATCAAGCGCGCTTAAGAAACCCGGGCTGCGGCCGATGATTCCGGGTGCAGACTGGGTCTCTTGATCTTTTACGATAGAGCGCAATGACTGATAATCTTCTTTCAGATTTTTCAGCTGAAGCGCACGCTCGACAGATATTTGAAGCTGAGGGAAATGAATTGGCTTCACCAAGAAGTCATATGCGCCCTGCTGGATAGCGCGAATTGCAACTTCCGTAGATTTCGTCACTGTCATGACGATGATCGGTGCTTCTACTTTCAGTGTTTTTAATTTTCGAGTGAGATCGAGTCCCGACATCTTCGGCATTTGAAGATCGGTGATGATCACATCACACGCGAGTCCTTCTTCGAAGCTGTCATAGGCACTTTCAGCGTCCGAGAAAGTAGTGATGCGATAACCTTTAGGTTTAAAAAATCCTACGATTAAATCTTGGATGTCATTGTCATCGTCGATGATGACAATATGTTTTGCGTTTTCATTCATTGAATTCACTCGCGTCTCCTGACGTGTACCTTCTGTTCCCGTAAACCTCGAAGGGGGTGTTTTTATCCGACCCTTGTATTGTTAGTTCTTTTTCGACTCAAATGAAAGCGTCTAAATGCCCCGTGATAAAATTTCTAATCAACTGTAGACGAATTGGTCAGTAAAGCGAGATATCCGCATGGGCCTCGTGATTGCAACTGATGTGTTGGTCTAGTTGAACTGTTTTTTTTAAACGTCTTTGAGGAGGAACTTATGTTGAGAGCAGCACTTGGATTTTTCGTAATCGCTTTGGTCGCAATTCTGTTTGGCGCGACTGGATTCGCCGGAGTTTCGATGGAAATCGGACGCACTCTACTGTTTGTGTTCTTGGTACTTGCAGCGATATCGTTCGTCATCGGTCTTGTCGGCGGTCGTCGCGGCACAACGCCTCGAATCTAAAATCGGGTCGTGAAACAGAATTGATCAACACATTAAAGCCGACTCGTGAGAGTCGGCTTTTAACTAATACCGGCTCCGGAACTGAACTGACAAAAAAGAAACAACAAATGGCCCACAGGCCGAATAACAAAGGATCACAGATGAAAAACTTCGCAAAATTTCTAGCTATCGGTGTTTTCGCAATCTCTACAGGCATGGTTTCCGTAGCTGCTCATTCAGAAACGACGGCTGGCGAGAAGGTTCAGGAGGGCGCGGAAGATGCAGGAAAGAACGTTAAGAAGGGGTATCGCAACGTGAAAGACAAGGCGTGCGAAATGGTTAACGGGAAGCTCGAATGCGCAGGCAAAAAAGCTATGAACAAAGCCCGCAATGCAAAAGATGAAATCAACGATAAGACAGACGATCTTCAAAAGAAGGTCGACTAAGCGATAAACGCCCTCAACCAGAGACACTGCACAAGCATTCTCAGGAGCAACGAAAATGAAGAAGAATCTATTACTCAACATAAGCGCGCTTTTAATAGCATTTGGAACGGCGACGATCGCACATGCGCAGTCTGAACCTTCCGATGTCGGGCTATTCATAGAACCCGGCATTTCTTATGAGCTGGGCAAAACGACAACCGACTGGCCTACTCCGTTCAGAAATTCCACAGGTGAGTCAAACGGACTCGGACTGATGGGACGCCTCGGAGTCCATGTTGCTGATATTTTCTTCGTTGGTCTGGATGCACGTTACTCGATGACAACATTTAAGGACTCATCGGTGAACTATAGCGCCGACGCCCAGCAGTTCAATTGGGGTCCATTGGTTGGTGTGCAGACGCCGCTGTTTGGTATCAGAGTGTGGGGCAATTACGTTGCTGGAGGGTTTTTGGATCCTAAGGCAAGCGGAAGCCCAAGTCTCGACGTGAAACTTGAGGAGCCAACCGGGTATCGTCTCGGCGTCGGCGGCCGCTATCTTATGTTGAGCATCAACCTCGAGTACCAAAACGTGCAGTACAACAAAGCAACGCTCGAGTCAGTTGGCAGCTTTAGTGCAGGGCAGAGCTTCTCGAGTGTGAAGCCGAAGAACGAATCGTGGATTGTTAGCGTCTCGTTCCCGTTCTCGATTTGAAATAGAAGCAAGTAGGCGAGTTAACGAAATTTTAAGGAGGATCGTATGATTTGGGCTCTAGTAATCGGTTTGATCGTAGGTGCTGTAGCGAAAATGATTATGCCAGGAAAAGATCCAGGCGGCGTCATCGTGACTATGGTCCTTGGTGTTGTGGGTTCGATGCTCGCACACTGGATCGGTTTGTCTGCAGGTTGGTATGCTCAAGACCAGGCACCGGGCTTCATTGCTGCGGTCCTAGGCGCAGTGATCGTACTGGCTATTTACCGAGCGGTTATCGGCGGTCGAACGAGAACTGTATAAGCGCTCTTTTTAGCCATTAAGAATGGCGAGAAGATGAAGTCCAAAAAAGAGAAGAGGGAATTCGAGAGAATTCCCTCTTCTCTTTTCTGGCTTCGCCGTGTTTACACTTTTGTTTCTGCACTCGAGGCGATGTCATCTGCACCGCACGCTTTTAGAAGTTGTTCCGCGCGATCAACCCATTCTGCAGTGTCGCAATGAACAGACATCAGAATTCCACCGGCTTTGACCGAACCCTCATAGCGTTTTGCCTCGAATTCGGGAATACCGAAGCCGATCAGCGCGCCGCTGACGCCACCAACGGCGCCGCCGAGTCCCGCACCGGCGAGCGCGGCCATGATCGGACCTGCCGCTACGAGTGGTCCAACGCCGGGAATCGCAAGTGCTCCAATACCGGCGAGCCATCCGAGTGTTCCTCCGAGTACCATGCCTGCGCTGGCTCCGGTGGTTGCTCCTTCGGGAGCTTTTGTATGTTTCTCGTGTGCGAATTCTTTTGAAGTGTCTTTGTCGGGCATCAGCACAGATATATCTGAGTTTCGGAAACCCGCGAGTTTCAATTGGTCGACAGCATTTTCTGTCGACTCACGACTTCGAAAGATTCCGAAAACCGATATATTCTGACTGTCTTTTCCAAATCCTTGATTGAATCTGCGATCTGATCCTAGGACGGGAGCTGTGATTGTCGATTCCATGATGTTCTCCTAAGTGAAATTTAACGGACGACTTGAAGCTGATTCACGATTTTGTACGCCGGCGCGACCTTACTCGCGGTTCGAACGATTTCGATTTTCTCGGCGTCACTTGTAACAGGACCTTCCAACGTGATGAGGTGCTCGATCACGATGACCTTCACATTTTTAGCGTAAGTCGAAAGTTTCTCGTCACTCGTAAGTTCGGCTCGTATTTTTCGAGCTGTTTCGGAAGCGTCTTGAGCTGTCGACTGATTCCGAGGCTTCGCGAACGCGTCGAATGTAGCTAGCGCAGAAATCACGGCGAGGGTTGAGAGGATCGGTCCGACACTGTAGTTACTCTTCTGTGATTTCATCGAGTCTCCTTTTCTTGGACGGAAAAAAACCCGAGCAAAGCACCGGGGCACGGTGTTTTGCTCGGGCTGGAAAAATTCTTATCTTGCTGTCGAAGCAGCTGCGGGCTTTTTTGTCGACCGCTTGGTTGCATCATTTCCATCCTGCTGTTTCGCTTTTGAAGACTTACCAGTTTTCGTACTAGGCGGGGGCGGAGCTCCTAGTCGAGAGGGTACGTCATCGACGGTTGTTCCTGGTTCAACCGGAGTTCTCATCCAGCTCCTCTCTTAGTTAGTACTGAGAAGCCTGACGGCGGAAATCAAAGCGAGAATCCATTCGGTCTTGGAAAAATACGACAACCTTTTTCATTTTCGCCTGTACGCGTGCGCGCATCAGTTCTGCCTGACAGCTGTAAAGCCGGCCATCGCAAAGAACTGCATCTTCGCATTCGCGATAGTTTCCACCATCAGTTTCCCAGCGGACAAGTTGTTGCTCGGTCGGTGATCGAAATCCATTTTTATGGCTCCAAAATTTCAAGTTCATAAATACCCCTCAGTGGAATTCAAATTTAATAACGTTCAGCTTTCCACTCTCGCAATTTTCGCAAGATCTGGTGCTGTGCCTCTTTCAGTGAAGAAACTAACGACTGTGTTTTCGCCTCAGCAAAAAACTGACCGCTCGCGAACATTTTGTCTGCGGCGCGGACTGGAATAAGTGTGTGATACGTTCCGTCAGCCAGGCGACTGATTCGCGCGCAGATGCTGGCGTCGGATGGTGCGAGATCATCAATCCGAGACATCATCTCTGCGCAGAGTACGAACTCTGATCCTCTTGGCTGCACATCTGATGTTTTAAAATAATTTTTCATATGGCCCTCTGACTATAGGTAGAGCAAGCGTGGTGCCATCGCGGAACCGCGTGGCTTACGGCAAAACGCGGTAACCGCAAAACCCCTAGGGTAAAGCTACCTCGTCATTACGGGGATTCGGGCAGAACGCCTCGCGGGATATTCGCGGCGAGAAGTTAAAAGGTCTAGCGTCTCAAAATAGGTGAACGGAATTTTAGTGTGCCGAATGCCTTGTCGGTTCGGTTCGCAAGGCGATGGAGCGCAATGTCGCTGCATATTTCGGCGGCATCAGACTGACGACGAGGTCGAGTGTGTTTTTCACCCATCCTTCTTTTTGAACTTGCGGTTTCAATTCCTCGAAAGCTCTCGCCATCATTTCGGCATCGAGTTCACTGAGCAACGACCGAGCTGTCGCAAAGATCTCGCCCTCTTCTTCTTGGATGTGACCTTCGATCGCCTTCTGAAATTTTCGCGCCAGTAACTTCCATTCCGGGTCGATCACGTCTTTTGCCTGCAGCGTGCGAAGTATGCCTTCGACTTCGATGTGTTCGCGGTAGCCGTGATGCAAGACGAGTGGTTGCGCGTTATTTTGTTCGATGGAACCAAGCACGTTATATAATATTGCTTCCTCGGCTCGTGAGTGCGGGATCAGCTCATCCCGAATTTCTTCGATCAGTAACTTCACTCGTCGAATTTCGCCGCGCTCTCCAACTTCTATAAGTTCGCCGATT
>JAYSYF010000329.1:0-9822 GCA_043716655.1 Bdellovibrionales bacterium
CCCTGTCTGTATGGTGATTGTAGCTCAGTTGGTTAGAGCATCGGATTGTGATTCCGAGGGTCGCGGGTTCAAGTCCCGTCTTTCACCCCATTTTTCCCAAGGTCTATTGGCGAAAGTGGCGGCAAGTCAGCGAAATTCCACACAAGTAAATTCAATAAGTTACGGTCCTTAGAGACCTCCAAAGGTAACTACAGGTATCGCAAGGTAACGGGCGGTTTCCTTTTTTTTCCTTCTCCATCCTTCTTGGGATTTGAGGGGCATCGAAGCGAAACAAAGTTTTTAGAGAACCAACTCATCCCGACGACCATCCCAAGGCTGGGCTGCTTTGTTCGCGGCCCACCCTCTTCAACGATTTGAAATCGCTGACTTCTTCTTTTTTGAAAAAGCATCTCTCTTCCTGACCACCCACCCCCAACGAGTTGAGGGCAGGTGGTCAGGAAGAGAGATGGGAAGAGAAGAAGAAGTCAGAAGTAAGTGAATGAAGAGGGTGGGCAGTGGATTTTTTTATTTTTTTCAATACAGGGAAAGAAGAAGGAGAGAGCGACATGGATTCAGAAATGAAAAGTTTAAAACCGGATTCGAGATTGGAAGTTATTGGTGGCGGTGGAATTAGAAATACGATTCGGGAAAAGCAGCTTTCGTTTTTTAAGAAAAGCAAAACGAGGATCTCCGTAGAGTTAGTCGAGCGAGATCTAAAAGTTCTCGAGTTCATTCTCGAAATGAAGTTTGCCGGCTATTCGGAAGTATTCGAAAAGTTTTTCTCCGCACCTCGCTCGGGCGGGCCGACTGAATCAATGGAATGGGCGAGAAAGCGACTGCGACAACTAGAACAGTCGGGTTTTTTAAAATCGGAAATCAATCCTCTGGGCGGCCCAAAATTATATGTAGTAAACCTTAAAGGTTACCACGCGCTTTCGAGAATCTTTGCCGATCGAACGATTCCGAAACCTACTTCCGGCCTCGATACTCGAACTTTTGTTCACGACCGCGAGTTACTTCTTTATCGACTGAAGATGGAAAATACTTTTGGCGAGGTCTCATGGATCTCGGACCGGAGCTTAAAACACGGCGCCGGAAAAGAGTTTGGTCTTAGCGGTGCCGATGTGCCTGACGGACTTATGAAAGTTCCAAATCTTGGGTGGGTTGCTGTCGAAGTTGAAATTGCTACGAAGGCTCGGCAACGATACCGAGATAAAGTGCAGTTTTACCTCTCGCTAATCCGAGACAGGATGGGCGCTACAGACGCGATCCGGGAAGTTAACTTCATTTGCATGCGGAAAATTTGTTTTGAAATATTGCGAGACGAGTGTTCGGCGTACGGAAACTACATCTCGGTCGAGCTCCGTAAACCGAGCGAAACCTCAAACGATATACGGGCGCCTCGCAATGTCTCAATTTGATAATTTCGACCTCGGAAGAATTTTAGAGGTCCTGCTCCGTCTAGTAGCTAAAAGCTTTTGCTATACCATCAGATGGTATGATAGAATTTGTTATGGTTCGTAAGTTTGTCGAGCTACCCGGTTTTCGGAGATTTGCCGACGATCAGACGGACCCTGCACAGTTCTTAACAACGGTGCAGACGGAGATTCTGAAAGATCCCGAGGTCGGTGCAGTCATGGCTGGCACTGGCGGTTTGAGAAAGTTTCGATTGGGCATCCGTGGAAGCGGAAAGAGCGGTGGTATCCGGGTGCTCTACGTCGACTTACCTGAAATCGATCAGACGTGGTTAGTTACGGTTTACGCAAAAGGTGGAAAAGCAAATCTGACCAAGGCCGAGCAGAACGAAGTGGCGAAATTGATTCGCGCGATTCGAAAGGAACTAGGGATATGAAAAAGGCACCGAAAAAGCATTCGAGTTTTGGACAAGACGTCATTGCTTCTTTGAAGGCTGGTCTCGAGCACGCTGAAGGAAAGATCGAACTTCGTTCGACTTCTGTGACACTTCCCGAGGAGCCTCCGAAGCTTACGAAAAAGCATGTGCAAGGTATCCGGAAAGAACTGAACGTGTCTCAATCCGTGCTGGCGCGCTACATGGGTGTTTCCGCGTCAGTTGTTCGCGCGTGGGAGCGAGGTCAGTCGAGCCCCGGTGGTTCGGCAACACGCCTCCTGCAAATCGCGGAAGCAGAGCCGACTCAGTTTTTAATAACGGTTTCAAGTCTGGGCCGCCAGCGCAAGAATGCATCTTCTTGAAATCATTCTCGTTTCAATCCGTTCACTCAAGCGGCCAGTAAGCGATTGTCGACACGGTATTTGTGTACCTCGTTTACAAGATCGGTGAAATGCGTTCCAATCATTAGATGCACAAAGGACTTCGCGAGCATTTTGAGTTGGAACTGCGGGACATCCCAGAAGATCTCCAAAAGATTTTGTACAGAGACTAATCCCGAACGAGAACTTTCAGAAGATAGTCACAGGCTCTGAAGGCTCTGGATGATGCGACACTCTTTCGGGTCGAGTTCTTCATTACAGACAGATTGAAGCTGTGCGAGGCTCCGCTCAAGTTTCTTTAACTCTTTGATGCGCGTTCGTAGTTTTGTGAGCTGTTCGTCGATGACTTCATTGGCTTGGCGACACGATTTTTCAGTGCCCGAACGAACATTCAGCAGTTTCTTTATTTCTACGATCGGGATGTCGAGTGATCGGCAGTGTGCGATGAACTCGATGGCGGCGACGGCGTCAGAACTGAAATCGCGGTAGCCCCCTTCCGATCTCATAGGGCGTTTGATAAGTCCCGACTTCTCGTAGAAACGGATCGCGTCGATCGTAAGGCCGGTCTTTTTTGAGATTTCGCCGATTTTCATCCAGCAACTCTAACACTTGACCCTGGTGTAGCTCCAGGGTGTTCAATTGTATTTAGAACGGAGCAACATGGGAAAAAGCTGCTGCGAGGCTAAATCGGCCGAACTTACGAAACTTCGCGAAAAGCAGGGTAGTGTCCTTAAATGGGTACTAGCGATCAATGCCTTCATGTTTGTTGTCGAATTTGGATTTGGTTTGCTGTCTCGCTCGTCAGCTCTTATGGCGGACTCTCTTGATATGTTTGGCGATGCAGCGGTTTATGCCTTCAGTCTTTTTGCGCTTAACCGTGGCGTCATATGGCGAGCGCGGGCGGGACTGTCAAAAGGCCTCGTCATGGCGATTTTCGGGGTGATTGTATTGGCACAAACTGTTTATCGTTTCTTGATTGCATCAGTTCCAGTTGCAGAAACGATGGGAATTATTGCGACGATTGCTCTCGCGGCTAATATTGCGTGTCTCATTATGCTTTCGAGGCACCGTACAGACGACATCAACATGCGTTCAACGTGGCTTTGCTCACGAAACGACATTATCTCCAACGTCGGAGTCATCGCCGCTTCGATCCTTGTCGGTTTGTTGAACTCCGGATGGCCGGATCTTATCATTGGCGTCGCAATAGCGATTCTATTTCTAAAGTCTGCTTTTCAGGTTATCGTCGAAGCTCGGGATGAACTTCGAGCCCCTCTGGTGACAGGCTGACATGCGGATTATACTGATACTCCTCACATTCCTCTCTTCGAGCTTTGATCCTTGTATGATCGAAGAATTCGAACATTCGATCGCTGTATCCGCATCGCAATCCGCAATTGATGACTGCAATCAAAGCGTCGCCAATGACGAAGTTTGTTCGAGTGGTGGTAGCACTGAAAATCATGGCAATAAGCACACCTCTCACGATGCCTGTCAGCATTGTCACGGTGGACATTTTGGGGTGCCCGTTACCGCGTTCATACCGATCCGAATGCCTACATCGCTTGACCAAGTCGATGGCTACGCTTTTGACTACGTTTCACCAATCAATTCGACTCTTCGGCGTCCGCCGAAGTTGCGCGCTTAGGATTTACTCCTAAGTTCCGATCATACCGATTTTCACCTTTTTCAGTTATCAACGAGGTCCCTATGAATCGCATCGCTATTTGGGCGATTGTGTTTGTCTTCGCAGGCGCTAATTATGCGCAAGCCGAACGCGAATCGCTTGATCACGAGCACGGTAGTCATCCCGAGTGTCCACTTCCGAAGACAGCTATGGATGTCATTACGTGTGCTATGGAGCAACATCCGCAAGCTAAAAGATCGCAGTTGGCATCCGAGCAGACCAAAACTTTGGTTGATGTTTCGAGACAGATTCCGAATCCCGAGCTCGACATTCAGTCGGCTATGGGAAGAGGGGACGGCAACTCTGCGTCCAGCACTGATGTAGGCCTCCTTCAGCCTATAGAATGGGGCGGACGTCGCAGCTCTAGAGTTGCTTCAGCCGAAGCGCAGGGTGGAATTTTGAGTGCTGAACTACGTGAAGTTCAGGCAGATATTGTGCGCGAGACCGTTCGGAATCTACATCGGCTGCGGCAAGCCGACCTTGAGAAGTCACTGTTGATCGATACGGTCGAGACGCTTCAAAAAATTATTTCTCAGCAAACGAGTCGTCCTGCGCTGACGCCAGATCAACAGGTCACGCTTTCTGTCTATCGGATGGCGCTCGCAGATGCGCGCATCAAGCAATCCGAAATTTACGAGGAAGAGCGCAAGCTCGAACACTACTTTCACGTCTCGACAGGTCATTCACTAGCAGAGCTAAGGAGTGTTTTGCCGGAGGCTCCCGTAACATGGCCCAAGATCCAAACCGCTTCGACTGCATCTTCCCCTCGAATTGCAAAGGCGATGGCGGACCGGGATTTTGCCTCGGCTCGTCTCTCAAGTGAACGCGCTTTCGCTTGGCCGCAGCTGCGTGTGGGTCCAATGGTGAAGCTTGAAAGAAACGGCGTGCAGAATGAAAATCTATTTGGGTTTCGCCTAATGATGGATCTACCCGTTTTTAATCAGAACGGAGCCGGACGGGCACATGCGAATGCATACGTCGCCCAATCAGAAACGTTGATTCAATTGGCTCGAGACGAAGAGAATCACGAAAGGACCGAGCAAGTAAAAGTTTACGTAAGTGCTGTCGACGCTTTGAAGCTTGCGCCCGCGGTCGATGCTATCCAACGAGACTTCAGCCGAAGCCAGGCATTCGTCCGCCGAGGTCTAATTTCTGGAGCTTTGCTAATTGAACTTCATCGTCAGCGGTCGGAATTGACTCGCAGTCGTAACGGACGAGAACTCAAAGCGATTGAAGCGCTTTGGCTCATTCACAAATTTGATGGTCGCATTTTTACGGAGAAGCCATGAATTATTTAAAGCATTTGGTTCTGTGCGCATTTATTTTTCCGTGTGCGGTTTTCGCGGAAGAAGAAGTTTCGTCACGATTCGGACCTGGCAAAGCGATTGAAGCTTTCTCAAAGGAAGAAGGATTCAAGATGTCGCCTAAGGCCATGACTGCGCTTGGCGTGCGTTTCGATTCAGTTCGTGGTGCCGGGCCTTGGCGAATTTCGAAATCAGCATTGATCCGCATTAAACAATCGACAGGTGTTTATCGACGATTCGATGGTTGGATCTCGATGGTCCTCGTCAAAGTCGTCTCGCAGGAAAAAGATTCAGTTCTGATAACTTCGACGGATATCGAGTCCAATGATGAGATTGCAGCCGAGGGCATTCAATTCTTACGAATGACCGATGCCGATCTGAATGCTGGCACTGTCGACACTTGCGCGCATTAACTTGAAGGGAAACGATTCATGATTTCGAAACTCGTTCGAATTTCAATTCAGTATCGATGGCTCGTAATGCTCGCGACAGCGCTTGTTGCATTCGCTGGATGGATCGCGTTTACGAATCTTCCGATCGACGCTGTTCCGGACATTACAAATGTCCAAGTACAGGTGAACACTCCGGTCGCAGCACTTAGTCCTGAAGAGATAGAACGAACGGTGACCGTTCCCGTTGAAATCTCGTTGAATGGGATTCCGGGTGTGACGCAGGTTCGCTCCATTACCCGTTTCGGTATTTCGCAAGTCACCGTGACGTTTGAGGATGACACCGACATTTATCGTGCACGGCAACTCGTGACCGAAAGATTGCGAGGAGTAGGCGAACAACTTCCGGCGGGTGTCAGTCCAACCCTTGGACCGGTGTCTTCGGGCCTCGGAGAAATCTATCATTACGTGATCGAAGCCGAGAAGAGTGCGGAAGGTTCTGATCGTCTCGTGCAACTTGCGGAGTTGAGATCGTTGCAAGACTGGTACATCAAGCCGCGACTGTTGTCCGTTAAGGGCGTCGCGGAGGTTAACACGATCGGGGGACACGAGAAGCAATATCTCATCGAACCGGATCCAAGGAAAATGGCTTCATTGGGAGTGCATTTCTCGGACATCGAAGATGCTATAGAAGCTGCCAATAAAAACGCGGGCGGAGGTTACGTCGAACAAACGGCGGACCAGTTTCTCGTTCAAGGATTTGGCCTCTTTAAATCTCTCGATGACATCCGAAATGTTGCAGTCAAATCACTAGAAAATGCACGAGTGATTTCGATCGGCGACATCGCTAATGTTAAAATCGGACGCGAACTTCGAAATGGCGCAGCTCTTCACAACGGGAAAGAAGTTGTTCTCGGTACAGTGCTGATGCTTCTCGGCGAAAACTCGAGATCGGTATCGATTCGAGTAGCTGATCAGATTGAAGCGATCAAGCAGGGACTGCCGCCTGGCTATAGAATCGAGGCGGTCTATAACCGCTCTGATTTAGTCAACGCGACACTCAGCACGGTCGAGCACAATCTGCTGATGGGAGCTATTCTCGTCATCGTCATTCTCTTTTTGCTCGTCGGTAATCTTCGGGCCGCGCTTATCACTGCGATCGTAATTCCGCTCTCGTTGCTCTTTACGTTCATTCTGATGAGACGTTTTGGAATTTCGGGAAATCTTGTAAGTCTCGGCGCGCTTGATTTCGGTATCATTGTTGACGGAGCCGTCATCGTTCTCGACAACTGCGTTCGCCATCTTCATGAACGAGCGAAGACCGCCAAGCGTGCGTTAACTCCTCGCGAAGTTAACGAAACAATCCACGACGCGACACTCGAGATTCGAAAGTCTGCGGGCTTCGGAGAACTCATCATCGTCGTCGTCTTCCTTCCGGTTTTTGCGTTTGTCGGAATCGAAGGGAAGATGTTTATTCCGATGGCCGCGACCTTTATTTTTGCGATCATTTCGGCACTGGCTTTGTCGTTTACGTTCGTGCCTGCGTTGGCGAGTCTCATCCTGAAAGGTAAGGTCGAAGCTAAAGAGCCTTGGATTATGCAAAAGCTCTACCAGCTTTATGCACCCGCATTGGACTGGAGTCTTCGCTCAAGGAGAGTCGTGATATCGCTTGCGATCGCTTCGATTATTCTTGGCGGCTTTTTGTTCAGCAGACTTGGAGGCGAATTTCTTCCGCAGCTGAATGAGGGTTCGCTCGCGATTCAGTTTATTCGTCCTGTGACCGTCGGTATTTCTCACTCGGTCGCACTCGAAGAAAAGTCGCAGGAAATCATTCGTGAGTTCACTGAGATCAAAGATGTTTTTACCCGCATCGGGACAGCCGAAATATCGACCGATCCGATGGGACCAAATATCGCAGACACCTATTTGATGCTTGAATCACACGACAAGTGGCCGATTGTTAATGGTTCGCGCAGAACAAAAGAAGAGCTCGTGGCTGCAATAGTGACCGAGCTAGAAGCCCGTGCACCTGGGCAACGAATTTTGGTTAGCCAGCCGATTCAACTTCGATTTAATGAGCTGATGGAAGGAACAAGGGCAGACGTATCGCTAAAAATCTTCGGCGAGGATCAAGTCAAAATCACCGAAATCGCCGAGCAAGCTGTTGCCGTCATTCAGAAAGTACCCGGGGCCGGCGATGTTGAGCTTGAAGCCAAGGGCACCGTGACCGTTCTAGACGTTTCACCGGACAAAGAAAAATTACGACGCCTCGGTGTTTCATCGAAAGAAGTTTTAGAAGCGGTCGCGGTCGGAATGGGCGGCCACGAAGTCGGAACTTTTTATGATGGAATGAAGAAGTACCCGATTGTCATCCGCCTGAACGATGAGACGAGGAGTGACATAGACTCGATCAAGAAACTTCCCGTGGGAATTGCAGGTGGAGCAACGCTACCTTTAAACGAAATGGCATCGCTAAAGTTTGTTGAAGCCTTCAGTTCATTTAGTCGCGAACAAACGAGGCGTCGGATTGCGGTGTTGGTCAACCCTCGAGGCCGCGATACAGAGTCGTTTGTCGAAGAAGCGCAGGCTAAGGTGCAAGAAGAAGTTAAACTTCCACCAGGTTATTACATGGAGTGGGGCGGAAACTTTAAGAACCTGAATGAAGCAAAAGATCGTCTCTCGATTCTTGGGCCGGTCGCGCTACTTTTGGTACTGCTCATGATCTACGCGGCGTTTAAGAATGTCGTCGAGATGGCTCTTATCTTTCTCTGCGTCCCGTTGGCGCTGGTCGGAGGAGTTCTGGGGCTTATGCTAGCGGGCATCCCCTTTAGTATCTCTGCAGGCGTAGGGTTTATCGCTCTGTCAGGGATCGCGGTTCTTAACGGGGTCGTGCTAGTAAATTATTTTAACGAGCTACGAGCACGAGGGATTTCGGGAACTGAGCTCGTCAGGCAAGGTACGGCGCTAAGACTTCGGCCCGTTTTGATGACGGCTCTAGTCGACGTCTTCGGTTTTTTACCGATGGCATTGTCGACTGGAATGGGGGCGGAAGTTCAGCGTCCGCTTGCGACCGTTGTTATTGGTGGAATCATTTCGTCAACGATCCTCACGCTCATTGTTCTTCCGGCTCTATACTCGACATTCGAAAAGCAGATATTAAAATATGGACACGAAACAAGACCCAATTCCTAAGGAGAAATCATGAAACTCACAGTTTTAACATTCGCTGCAGTATTTGCTATTGGCGCATCAGCTTCCGCTCAAGAGGCAAAAACAGAACCGACAGAGAAGGCGGTGAAGGTTTTGACAGGAACTGAAAAAAAGACGCGCAAGAAGAAAGTCGAAATGTGCGGAGAATGTGGAAAGCCCGAGACTGAGTGTGAGTGCCATGGTCATAAAGACGAGGCGAAAGATCACGACCACAAGAATATACAGCCGGAGAAAAAGTAGGATAGTGGCTTCGAACTGGAGTTATTGTCCTTACTTCGCTTGCCGCTTTTTATTTCTTCGGCGCCGAACTCGTGGCTACTCTCGCGGGTCTTTTGATGCTTGGTGCATTGCTAGGAGGATTCTTTGCGATTGAAGGTAGTTATCGAATTCGAAGAGGTTTTGCTTGAACTACCTGCGAGGCACTATTCGTTTTGAATGTCCTTTATCGCCCTGAGGGGAATGTATTTTAATAAACATCAGACTCAACAGGCTCACCCTTTATGTGGCCATGGCACGCGTGTAGCAGCACCTCAACACTGTCCCTAATAGTGTGTGTTAAGTGGGAATCACTTTATTATCACAAACTCGTTAATTGGAGGAACCATGGAAATGAATCGGAACCAAAATACTGACGGCAAGAACGCTGCCGTTAAACATACATCAGCAAGTCGTTCAATGAACCAGGATGTGCCCATGCAGGAATGCATTGACCTTTGCCTGGGCTGCTCTACGACCTGTTTGCAACTGATCCCTTATTGTTTAAATGAAGGAAAAGAACACGCAGAACCTGCTCACGTGTTGCTGCTACAGAACTGCGTGGAAATTTGCCGCACGTCCGCAAATTTTATGATTTCGAATTCAGCTTTTTCAGCTGATGTGTGCACGTTATGTGCGGACGTTTGCAAGCAGTGCGCTGATGACTGCGACAGATTTGGAGATGATCAAAGGATGAAGCAATGTGCTGAAGCCTGTCGTGCGTGCGCGGACAGCTGTCAATCCATGGCCAAAATCGCCTAAGTTTTTT
>JAYSYF010000330.1:0-9822 GCA_043716655.1 Bdellovibrionales bacterium
GAGTCGAACGAAAATCTCGGAGTGATCAAATCGAATATCGAAAGTTTATCGATTGGCTTGTCGGGTTCGAGTGCAGCAAGTGGGCCAACACGAAGCGCGCGAGAATCTTCGCATGACTCTGCACGTTCACTTTCGAGTACAGAAGTTGCTAGTAAAACTTCCGACAGTGTCGGATCTCTTAGCTATGGAGCGAATGCTCCGTCTCAAGTGGATCTCCGGGTGGATCACCGGGTAGATCTATCCGGTGTTTCTCGCGAAGAACTCGCGGCCTTAGGGCTTCTCCTGCAAAGTCGGTTCCTAATGGATGATTTGAGTGAGGCATCGAAAGAATGGTTTGTAGCGGGCGGAGCGAGAGAAGACCATCCCATCGCATTTTTACTCGATGACGAAGGTGCTAGGAAACTCGCAGGTATTGCGCTTAGGAAGTATGGACATTCGCCCGAAGGTTTTGCTACCTTAGCTGCTTCACTGTTGGGAAGCGTGGCGCAGCCGGAGATTATCGCGAAGAGTCTCGCGGATGCTTCGTCGGGTTTGAATTCCAGCAGTCCTCTCGGGGAATCAGCAGAAAGTGATCGGCGACAGATGGCGAAAATATTAAATGCGATTCAGCGCCGTCGTAAGCAGTCCGATCTTCTTCAGATTAGCCATCGATTGCGCGAGATGAAGACTCAAGATGAGAATCAAGAGTTGATGGAAAAGTTTGTGGTGATACAGCGCGAGCTTCGCGAGATTGAAAACGAAAGACGTTCGTTCGATCGCGAATAGAGAAAAGTTTGTTTTTGAGTTTCTTCTGAGTTTTTAGATTTGTTAGTGGGCAGTTTGTAGCGGAGGCCGAATGGCAACGAAGAGTGATACGCGAACATCGGAACCAAAGACGTTAGACGTCACTGGGCAAAATGCTTTGCTCAAAGACGAGATCGAACGTTTCACGCGCATGTCGCGTGAAAAGGGTTTCATCACAGTCGAAGAACTAAACGATCTTCTTCCGGCAGAAATCATCGACGCTGGTGTTCTCGACACGTTCATGTCGGCACTTGATTCGGCAGGCGTGATCATCACTGAGCCTTCTCAGAAAAAAGAAGGCGACGAAGAGGGCGCGACTTTCCTTGCGGATCCAGACGCCGAGGAAGAAGAAAAAGACGAAGACGAAGAGAAGTCTGAAGACGAAGACATGAAGGGCAACGACCCTGTTCGTCTTTACCTGCGCAAGATGGGAAGCGTTTCGCTTCTTACTCGTGAAGGCGAAGTCGAAATCGCTCGTCGTATCGAGAAGGGTGAGCGAGAAATCGTTCGCGCGATCTTGCTGTCGCCAATCGGAACTCAAGAGATCATCCAACTCGGTGAGCGTCTTGATCAGGGCCGTATCAAAGTAAAAGCGATCTTCCGCGGTCTCGAAGACGAAGAGACGCAGTACGACGAACAGGAGTACATCGAGAAGGTGCACTCGCTGATCGACGAAGTTAAAAAGTATCAGAAAAAAGCTGGCAAGTTTTTCGCCGTCCTTCGTGAAGAAGGTCTGAATGCGAAAGTGAAACAAGAAGCTGAAAAAGAAATGTTCAATGTGAACGCCGAAGTTATGGGTCACTTTGAATCGATCAACTTCAATCGAAAAACGATCAACCGCATCGTCATCAAGTTCAAAAACTTGTTGAACCGAATGACGGTTCTTCGCCGTCGTACACGTGAAGGTCTGCAGAAAACGTTTACGAACGATCTCGATCAGTTGACCGCGAAATACAAATTGGTTGAGTCGAACGACAAAGAACTCACCAAGATGACTCGCGACACAGGTCTGTCGTTCCAGAAGTATCGTCAGCTTTACACGCAAGCGGTTGACGCCGATAAGCGTATGAAGCGTGTTCACGACGAAACAGAAATGAACTTCACTTGGATTCGCGACACGTACACAGCGATCTGGAAGGGTGAGCGCGCGGCGGATGCGGCGAAAGCCGAACTCGTCGAAGCCAACCTCCGACTCGTTGTTTCGATCGCGAAGAAGTACACGAACCGCGGTCTGCAATTCTTGGATCTGATCCAAGAGGGCAACATCGGTTTGATGAAAGCCGTCGATAAATTCGAATATCGTCGTGGATACAAGTTCTCGACTTATGCAACTTGGTGGATTCGTCAGGCAATCACGCGAGCAATCGCCGATCAGGCCCGGACGATTCGTATCCCGGTTCACATGATCGAGACGATCAACAAGCTCGTTCGTACTTCTCGTTACCTCGTTCAGGAGCTCGGTCGCGAACCGAACCCAGAAGAGATCGCAGAGACGATGGACATGCCTGTGGATAAAGTCCGCAAGGTTCTGAAAATCGCGAAAGAGCCAATCTCTCTCGAGACACCAGTTGGGGAAGAGGAAGATTCGCACCTTGGCGACTTCTTGCCAGATACGAAAGTGATCAACCCAGCTGAAGCGATCGTAAACTTGAACTTGGCCGAGCAGACTCGCCGTGTTCTCGCGACACTGACTCCTCGTGAAGAAAAAGTTCTTCGCATGCGTTTCGGTATCGGCGAAGAGAGCGATCATACGCTTGAGGAAGTTGGACAGGATTTCAACGTGACTCGAGAACGTATTCGTCAGATCGAGGCGAAAGCTTTACGCAAGCTTCGTCATCCATCGCGCTCGGGTAAGCTGAAAACTTTCATGGAAGGCAGCAGTAGCTAATCGCCGTTTCAATTCAAAAGCTTCTGTGCCAGATATCTTTCCATCTCGGGGGGATGTCTGGTGAGGAAAGCTCAAAAGGCGCTCAAGAGCGCCTTTTTTATTTTAAGCGTCGGCACGATGGTGGGTTTCGCCATTGGTTGCGCGCGAGTGTCCACTCACGACGGAGCCGTCGCGAACGACGACAGCGCGTTTATTATTCGCAGCGATCAGGTGATATCGAGCCAGCGCGAGAGCCATGAGAAGGCGGTGCTTGGCCTGCAAATGCTCGCGACTGATGGTTTAGTGGTCGGCTACTGCACTTCGGTTTTGATTCGACCCGATGTCATTTTGACGGCGGCCCACTGCTTTGATCAGAGCTTGTTGCCCGGTGTTGCGATCGCGCGAGTTCAGCCAACAACGAACTTATCGACGGCGTCTGCACAAAATCCCGAAGCGCGAATGGTCGTGAAGCAGGTCGTTCACCCAGAGTACGACTCGCGAGCGAAAATCGTCGCCGGTGTTCGTAAATCTCGACATGATCACGATCTAGCGCTCGCAATTTTAGATCGGCCAATGGATTCAGGTATCGCACCACAACCGCTCGTCGATGCGGGCGTGAAGCTCGTGTCTGGTCAGCGGGTTCTCGTCTACGGATTTGGAAAGTCGGTTGATTACAATAAACCGGCGGACTCTGAGATCGCGCTTTGGTTTCTGACTTTGCAGCGAGGCTTGCTGACGATGTCGAGTGACATGATCAACAACCGAATTACCACAGAACCTTTTTCGCTCAGTGCAATCTGCCAGGGTGATTCGGGCGGGCCAGGATTTTTTCTGCCGACAAAGCCCATCCCCGTTGCGACAGTCGTGACGATCAACAGCGCATCGAGCGGCACTATGGATTCCATTCTCAAGAAGCGGCTTTGTAATGGACGAAGTGTCATGCAGCCAGTTGCACCTTCGCGTGCGTGGATCGATCGCGTCTTAATCGAAAACGGCAGGTTCTGACGTAAACATTGCGAAGCAATACGCCTCCGCACCGTTTCTACCTGAATAAGATTCAGGTCTTTCTTTCATTTTTACGACTGTAAAGACGCAACCAGCAATGGCTGAGCTTGTGTGACAAACATTTCTGATCTCGGGGGGGATATCAGGTGGGGGAATCTCTTTTTTCTTTGCGCTCGTTGACGGTTCTTGGTCTCGGCGCCTTGGTCTGTTTTCTCGGCGGCTGCGCCCGTCCAAATGAAACTTCGAACATCGCGGAAACAAACGACGAACGGGTTTCCATTTTGGAAGCCGAACAAGTCGTTGCGTCGAAACGCACGTCCTACGAGCGCGCTGTCTTAGGACTCGAACTTCTGGGCAAAGACAGCATGCCTGTAAGCTGGTGCACTTCGGTTTTGATCCGCCCGGATGTTGTACTAACGGCGGGGCATTGCTTCGATCGAAATCTTGTTATCGGGTTTGAATCTGCGCGAATGCAGCAGACGACGAACCTCAATACTGCAGTTCCTGGCGACTCCGGCGCGAGACGTATTGTCAAAATCATCATGCATCCCGAATTTGATTCGCACGGTGAGATGTACGAGGGCGTTCGACACATGCAGCACGATCACGATCTCGCACTTGGAATTTTGAGTCGTCCCCTCGATCCGTCGATTGTTCCGCAACGCCTTGTCGCCGCCAACGAGCCGATTAAGCCAGGGCAGAAGGTCATGATTTATGGTTTCGGCAAGTCGGTCGACTACAACGAGATTTCAACTTCGGCGATCGCTCGTCGTTATCTGACGCTACAGAAAGCATTTTTACTTCTGTCAGACGAAATGTTGTATGACCGAGTTTTAAGTCAAAAGGACCAAAAGAGTTCGATCTGCCAAGGAGACTCGGGCGGACCAGGCTTCATTTTGCCGACCAAAAACTATCCTCACGCGACAGTTGTTTCGATCAACAGCGCGGCGAAGGGTAGCTCGCACCCAATGTTTAAAGTACGTCTATGTAAAGGTCAGAGCGTGGTGCAGCCGGTGGCTCCATATCGCGAATGGATTGATCGTGTATTGAAGGAGATCGGACGATGAGACCGCTACTTACTGTTTTGTTAATGGTTTTGGTGTCTGCATTTTCCGGTTTCGCATTCGCTGAGGAAGACGACGGTCGCTCGTACGGTGACATCGCAAAATGGGTTGGACCACATGACGGTTCGGCACCAGTCGTTCAGGCGATGAACTACGACCATTGGACAGTGATTGAAATTAACAAGTACCTGAACGCCGTAGTGCAAAAGTCTGAGGGCAGCGCTGAGGGTTCATTCCAGCCAAACGCGCAGTGCCGCACTTATCACGAAAATTACAACAGAGATGGCGTGATCGATATTCGCTACGCTCTCGGCTACTTCGACGATTCGACCGGTCACAATATGATTTATTCGAATCAAGATTGGGGAAGTTCACCGAGTTACGACGAGGGTGTCGCGGTTGGAATTCGAAAAGTGATGACTGAACCTTGCCAGAATTCGAGCCGCCGTATGTGCGGATTTACGGAATTGAGTTCAGCTTCAGAACGTCTTCGTAACGGAGCGACGGTTCTCAGTCGACAAATGGATTTGCACGGCCGGTCGGTTGAAGTTCGAATGACTCTTACCTACGCATCGGCGAGCCCATTTTATGCGCGCAACAAAACTGTGCTGCGAGAGAAACAAGAGCGCTACACGCGCGCCTCGGAAGAAAACTTTTTCGGCGGACTACGCAAAGCAGATTTCGTCATCTACCAGGGGCACTCACGCGTCGGCGGCGGACCTGACTTCAATCCTCCGCGTCTGACAAGAGCGGGGAAACCGGACTATGTCGGCTATTACCAGAAACTGTTTCCTGGCCGAACTCGCCTCATTGAAGAAATGCGAAACGGCGGGAACAAGGACATGACGCTCGGTCTTTTCTCGTGCGACTCGAACATGCATTTTATTTCTAAGGTGAAAGGCGCGAACAAAAACCAGCGAATGATTCTCACGCTCGGCGGCGAAGGTTTTGTGACTTACCCAGAAGCCGTGAACGTGTCGATGGCTTATCTTGAGGGTTTGCTGCGCGGATCATGCGGCACTCAACTGGATGGGTTTGCGCGGCTCGGCGCCCGAGAGTACAGAGCGTATAAGCAGTTCGGCTTAAACTAGCGCTTGATCGGATACGCGCCCTTGAGCGATGCTGGCCGCTCCAGTGGGGGTTTAGCTTAGCTGGTTAAAGCAGCCGGCTCATAACCGGCGGATCGCAGGTTCGAGTCCTGCAGCCCCTACCATTTGCCAAGTGGGTTTTTCTCTCTCTTGAAACAGCACAAGATATTTTGGAAGTGGTTTGGAAATAAAAAAGGGCCTGGGGGCCACTGGCTTTGCCAGTACCTCCAGACCCTGAGAGCTGCTTTCGATCGAGCGATCCGCGTAATGCGCGGCACCCACGTGATAGAGAATCGTGATTCCGGTCGTTGAAACTTCAACTTTTTCGATGAGTCGTCGGCAGATCTGCGCCTGAACCTCGGGATCGGTTGTTTCGGCTGCGAGTGTTCGAAGGTCACTTACGAAGACTTGGTAGTCGGTAAAACTTAGAGGCTCGACTTTTGATGCGTCTCTGAGGCGTTCACTCGCGATCTTAGCCTCGATATCCACCTTCGCATTCTGCAGCTTCAAAATTTGATCGAAGAAACTTTTTGCATCGATCTCTTTCGGAAGCTGACTGATTCGTTCTGTCGTCGCTTCGATCTGCATTTGCAGACTCGACGCTTTGACCTTCAGCTTTTCGATTTCGCCTGCTGGCGTGATGTTATCGACAAGTTTTTTCGCCTCATTAAAAATATCTCGCGCGTAAGCGTCGTCGAGTAAGAGCGTTTTGACGTCGCTCCAGACCGCAGGCTCGATAATTTTCGCCTGAATTCTGTGTGGCTCGCAGGTGAATGTCTTTTTAGAAAGACACGACTGCGTCTTCACCGACCACGCGTGCTCGTAGTATTCGACCTTTCCTCCGTTTCCATGGGCGGACTTTCCACACAGCCTGTCGCCGCAGGTTTTGCATCGAACGAGACCCGACAAAAGATACGGGTACCGCGAAGCCGATGGTGGTTTCTTATGGCTTCTATTTTTTGCGAGCGTCAATTGCACGAGCTGAAACTTCGAAACGATCCTCCGTTTCTTGGTTTTTTCGGCATCGTAATTTTTTGATCATTCAACGCGTGTCCGGTGCGAGAGAGAGTTTCCCATTCAAAAAAAGTTTTGAAAACCTTGCGCACGATTTCGGCTTCGCTTTCAACGATCTGCAGGTGTCCCTGGCGATTGGGGTTCAGTTCGTAGCCGAGCGGAATCACGCCGCCGTTCCATAGACCACCGAAGTTGTCTCTTAAAGATTGAAACTGACAGCCGTGCTCTTTTAGAAAATCCCAAAGCAGCGCAAAGTCTTTTGTCGCTCGCGTGAGTCTTGAAATTTCCGTGACAAGCACGAGATTGATTTCTCCCGACCTCACGAGTGCGAGCATTCGCTGAAGTGATGGCCGGTTCATGTCTTTCGCCGCGATCCCGGCGTCGCAGAAAACTTCCGCGATTTCGCCAAACACGCCGTCGGCATTTTTTAATTTCACGTAGTCGCGGAGACGCTGCTCTTGGTTTCTGATCGAGCCTTCGGGGTTCTCGGCCTGTTCTTCGGTGGAAACTCGGATGTAGATCGCGATTCGGTACGGTTTCATGCGCAGTCCTTTCGGTCAGAGTTAACCAATCGGGCCGTGCGTTTGGAGAGATGAACATTGCTGGAAAGAATCGTGTCTTGATCGCGAAGCTGGCGCTCCCGTTGTAACAACTGTTTAAAAACTTCCGCAAGTCGCTCCTTCATTTCGGAATCAGAAACTTTATGGAATGACCGATGAACGGCATGACAAAGCCACTTTGGCCGATGCGCCATAGCTCTCCTTTTTTAGAGATTGTGATCGTTGGGGGTAGTCAGTTAAGAATCGTTCCCGTAGGACGAAATATTGAAGTCGTTGAATCTTCTAGGGATTGTCGTAAATGGTTTTGGACGGTAACGCGCATTTGTCCCCGCATGGGCCCGACATATTTCCCATAACAGTCCCCACATATACCCCGCATATTCTATCGACGGGGCTGGGGTTTACTGACCGGACGCTCTTTTCGAAACCGCGCGTTGGTACGCGCGGCCCCAAACCTTCGGCCTTGCGGCGAGGTCAATTGCGATTCGATCGAGTGCGACGTCTTGAATTCTCGGCGTGTCTGATTTGCCAAAAAGAACTTCGCCCAAGATGCGATTGCCTTGACCGTAGATGTCTTTGACTACGATAGCTGACGGCCTTGCGAGGTCCTCTTGCATCACGACCAACCACTTCGACGCATCGGTTATTCCGCACTCGCGCATTGCGTGGTCGAGCACGAACCGATTTTGACGGTCAAACTCATAAGCATATTCAGATACAAAAAAAATGAGGTCGCACCGTGGTGTCATTAAACGGCGCAAACTCTCGACCCGAGTGCTGAAGTTCTGCGATGTCGGCAAAACGTCGACGACAAAGGTTCTGCCTCGTCGTCCGATTGGCCAATGAACAATGGCACCGGGCTTTTTATGTCCGAGTTTTGGTAACCACGGATAGATATCTCGAATTTTTAAAGCCGACATCTCTCGCATCAAAACGGCTTCCGCTTCTTGAACCGGACAAAGCACGGTGAGCACCTGATGCATGATGAGGATATCTTGTTGAAATTGACACCATTGGTTGCGTTCAACCTCTCGGAGGCTTGAGACCGTTTTTTCGATCGCGACGTTCGGTACACCAATTCGTTCGGCGATAATGGGCTCAAGTAACTGGTAACCTTTCGGCGTTAAAAACCACCGGAATCCGACTTGCCAATCTTTGTTGCCTTCGATCAACCCGCGAGTTTCGAGTTTGATAAGTTCCTTTGAGATTCCGTACGGGCTGTCTTTTGGTGCGATCATTCGATGGATCGCTTTGGTGCCGAGACTTCCGAACCGCCAAATGGCATACATCATTTCAAATGCGCGAGCGGATGTAGTTTTGGGGCGTCCGACTCCTTTCTGTCTCGTTTGAAGATCAAACAATTATTTCCTCTTTTCTCGGTTTTTTCAGTGTACCCCGAAATTATGGCATTTCGGCGCATATGACGAGGGCGGATAAGGGGAAACAAAAAAGGCTCGGTACTGATGACCGAGCCTTCAATGGCAGAAGTTGTCTGGAAGAGCAGTGATTAGCGATCGGTGGCGTCGCAGCGTTAAACGAGAGAACAAGATCGAATAGTGCCCATTCGCGACATCTGGTTTGAAAAGAAGTTATGCAAGGCCGCAGACTGTCAATTGTGTTTGCTCCTCTGCAGGTGTCTAAATTGCTCTTCAGTCCACCGTTGAAACGTAAAGCAGAGGTTACCTTGACTCATAAATCGCTCTTAGGCTTGTTGCTCGCGGGTAAATGCTTCTATCGCGACATCACTTTTTTTAGGATGGCCTTCCTAATCGGGATTGAAGCTGATACCAACTATTCACATTTATTTTCATGTTTTTTGCATCGCCTTCGTTTCGGCAAAGCGATTGCGGCTAACCACAACAGTGTGTGCGAAATAGCGGCGATGTAATTTTTTCTATAGTAGCTAAATCGAATTGAAACAATCAAAGGCGGTGTCGGTGCTTACGTTCAAATCGAAGATAATTAAAATGGTCATCGCGGTAAGTTTGATTTTATTCAGTCTGCAGGTATCCGCACAAAGCAGACCGCTAGCAATTTATGTCGCAAATCAACAACTGACATTTGATGGCGACGGCGCAGGGAGCTTCAAAACGAAGCTCGAAAAATACAATTATGGCTTCGATACAATCGCATTTTACTCAGGGGAAAAAGCAAAGGTCCTAGTTCAAATGTACTTTATTAAAAATAAGTACGCGATCTCCGCTGCTGAACTTAAAGCGGAGAAATTTGTAATTAACAAGGGAGAGCTCTTTCAAGTTGTTTCAGGAGGCCAGCCAGGCGACCAAATGGTTGAAATTATTAGGTTTAATGCGCCAGATGACCCTACAGGCCTGACTAGCCTTGATTGCCGCGTCTATCACGATGACGGCGGATTTTGGAATCCTTTTAAGCTCCCGGGACCGCAGCCATCTTTCGATGCATGCTTCACCGCAATGAATATG
>JAYSYF010000034.1:0-7277 GCA_043716655.1 Bdellovibrionales bacterium
CCGCAATAGATATCGCCACAAAAATGGGAAGTACCGCACCTTTCTTTGGACCGGCCGATTTGATCCGAAACGAAAGATCATTTGTACGCACGCTCGCGACGTCACAGAAGAAACGTATCGCGCGTCGATGCTGACTCGTGTTGCCGCCATTCAAGAATCGTACATGAAGCATGGTACGAATCGGAGTGGTCTGTTTGAAAAAATTCTCGGCGAAATTTTGAAGGCGACCGAGAGCGAAAGCGGATTCATCGGCGAGATCACCGAGTCTATACCTAGCGGGGTTAAATTTGGCACGTATGCTGTGACTCCCGGTTATGACGCCCAGAGCATTTTGACACTCTCGTCGTCCGTGATCGAAACAAAATGCGAGTCGGTCACCAACCAGTTTTTCGCGGTGCCACTCTTCTATCTCGGCGAGCTGATCGGGATGTTCGCAGTCGAAAATCGCCACGGCGGTTTCGATCCTTCCTTTCGTGAAAATTTTAAACCACTGATCGAGGCGGTCGCGTCGGTCGTAGGCCTTCATCAAACATCGTTGCGGGAAAATGCTTTGCGCGAACGATTTTCCGTCCTCGTTGAAAACTTGCCGATCATGCTGACCGAGTTCGGCCCAGACGGAACGATCACTTGGGCTAACAAATTTTTTCACGAAAAAACCGGACTTCCAGATTCGGCCACGAGCTCGCCAGATGTCCTTGACCACGTCGTGATGGATGAATCGGAAGGTCAGCGCGCAAATGAATTCATGCTCTCGGGCCGAACGGATTGGGAAGATTTCAATTTGCGCCACAAGAACGGCACTTCGTTTCCGTCGACGTGGACGAACATACGTTTGAAAGACGGTCGAGCCATTGGCATCGGGCAAGATTTAACCGATCGGCGTCTTGCCGAATCTAAAATGATTCAATCGTCGAAGATGGCCTCGCTTGGAGAAATGTCGGCAGGTGTTTCGCATGAGATCAATAACCCGCTCGCCATCATTCAAGGCAGCGCATTTCGAGCGATACAAAATCTGACTGGGCCAGCAGGCAAAGCAGGTGAAGTTGAAGGCGATCTCAATCGTATCATTCAAAATTGTCATCGTATCGAAAGCATCGTTCGTGGGTTGCTCGCTTTTTCGCGCACCGTCGACCACGAGCCGTTTATTCCGACTCCGCTCAGTCACGTCATCGAAGACGTGATGAACCTCGCTCGAGAGAGATTCAAAAGCCACCAGATCAAAATTCATATCGACGGCGACTGCGAGTGCATCGTTGACTGCCGACCGGTGCAGCTCGTGCAGGTCTTGATGAATTTATTGAACAACGCTTTCGATGCGGTCAACGAACAATCCGGAACCAAATCCGTTTGGATCATTGCGAAGATGATTCAACCGGATCGCCTTCAGCTTTCTGTTGAAGATTCGGGTCCGGGCATTCCCGCAGCACTTCAAGATCGAATTCTCGAGCCATTTTTCACGACGAAAGAAGTCGGAAAAGGCATCGGGCTCGGACTTAGTATTTCGAAAGGCCTCATTGAGTCTCACAACGGCCGAATGTGGTTGGATCCAAAATCTAAGCGCACTCGCTTTGTGATCGATCTGCCGATTCGGCATGATCTCGGCATTTGATTTTATGGTCTTACGCTTGCGTTGATCGAAGAGAGCAGTTCGGCTTCAAGAGCTTGAACCAGTTCTCGTCGGTCGCTTCGAGTATCGCTGGAAGCGTCGTTGCGGAAACGAACTGCGCGGTGGACTGAGAGTTTCGATCCGTTTCGAGTCTTACCTCTTAGTACATCGCTGGAAGAGGAAGAACTGACCAGTCGTTCGATGACTTCTTCCGGTGATACATTTCTATTTTCAAGTAGTCCCGCTTCGATCATCTGGACCGCTGCACCTGTTACGAAGGCGGTCGCTTGCGAAGTCCCCGTCATTTGTCCGTAATGCCCGCCCGGTAGAGTCGACATCACATCTTTCCCTTGGGCTGCCACTGCGACGGACCTAGTGCCGTAGTTACTTGTGGGAAGTATCTCGACGGCTCCTTGAATGTCGTCGATCGCTGTGACCGATAGAATATTCGGAAGTCGGTAGTTCGCCGGATAGAAGGGTTGCCGTTCTGAGTTACTCGATTCATTTCCGGCTGCTGCGACAATCAGGATTCCCCTGCGGCTAGCTTCGCGAAGGAGTGCGAGTTCCTCTGTGTTGGCGACGGTTCCCCCACCCGAGTAGTTGATGATGTCGGCTTTCATTGCTATCGCGTAGCGCATGGCCTCGAGTGAGTTTTTTAGCGCTGTGGCTCCGTCAAGACCCCGATTGAAGTATTTGAGATTCATGATCTTGGCTTTTGGTGCGGTCTTCATCACGATTCCGGCGATGTGTGTTCCGTGTCCGTGCTTGTCTCTGACACTTCCTTTTCGTTCTGCGAAATCGAATCCCGAGACATCGTCCGTGTAGCCGTTGTTATCGTCGTCGTTTCCGTTATCGGCTTTGTTCCTCCCTTGAGGATCGATGCCTATCTCGCCTTGGTTGATCCATGAGTGGGATTTTAAATCGGGGTGACTCATGTCGCTGCCGGTGTCGATGACGGCGACCACGACATCACGTACTTCTGTAGTTTTTGGTGGCTCGGGTGGTTTGGCCTCGATGACCGGCTCGCTATCAGGCTTTCTGATTTGGTTCGGTGGCGGAGTCACTTGTCTGACGGTGTTCGCTGTCGGCGGTTGATGTGCGGCCATAAGGCCCGTGCTGACTGAGATACCGAAGATCGCGATCAGCATAAGGCCTGCGCGGCTTGAGCCGTTTCGATTTCCATTCTTGATTTGGTATTTCATTCTTTCCTCTTTCTTGGGTTAAGCGCGGATCCAGTTAAGCAGCAGTCTCGCAACGCTTCGATCGCCTTCGAGCGACACACGGTGAGTTGCGACATCGTATAAAATGCGAACGGGGTGCATTTCTGCACCCCGTTCAACTTCGATTTTCATTTCGATCATTCCCGACTTCTCATTTCTCGTTATCGCGAGGAGAAGTCGTTCGCGCCCGAAGGCGGAGCTTCTCTCGATCCGGACCACCCGGTCCTTGAAATCGTCGTAATCGATGATTTCGACTTCGCCGTTCGCGGTTCTCAATGTCATGTTGAGTTGGTCATCATAACTGTAGGATGAAGTGATTTTGTTTCCATCGAAGCGGTTCGTCAGCAATCCATCTCGATATCCGTAGGAAACGTTTTTCCCGATGGCTTTGATAAGTGCGAAGCAAACTTCGCTTTGTCTTGTGTCGAGTTCGATGTTGAGTTTTGTTTCGTTGTTGCGAACTCGGACGATAAGTTCTTGCGGACTCATGTCGGAATCCCTATGGATCATGAATTCTCCATCCGTGCGAATTACTTTTGAAAGGTAACCTGCGCTGTTGAAGATTTGTTTTGCTCCGTCTTCGCGCTGTCGCTCGAAGCCAGCGGATGTTCGTCTTATAGTCTTTGCCGTTTTGCGCGCATCTATGAGATCGGCGCTTTCGACATCGCAGCCGCGGTATCTGAGTTCACCACCGTCGTAGGCGTAAACTCTTCCATCAAGTTCAGAACACCATCCAGGTCCGAAGTGACCTCGAAAGACAGAGCCAGAAGAATAGGTTCTTTTAAAAGTAAGTCCGCCGAATTGATCAGCGTTGTTCACGCTGTAGGCTTGGGTCAGTGGATTGATCAGTGATTTTGCTGCGGCTGGAAGTGTGAAAAGCAGAATGAGGGGAAGTGCTGTTTTCGTAATGACGATTTTTAGTATCGGTCGGCGCTTAGGTGTTGTTGTCAGAGCGGAGGTAGCTAGAAATTTGTTTTCCGTTACGAGTCTCGGTTTGAAGCGTTTCTTTTTCTCTTCGATTTCCTTTTGGGTCATTGGTCTCCTCTTACCGTAAAGAGGTATCGCAAGATGCACGCACGCCCTTCTGCAAGCTAGAGGGCCTTATGCGGCTACGAAACATATGTTCGGGTGTTAGTTGGATAACATGGTGAAAATCGTGGTCATATCGTGTGACGCTAGAGCAAGTGTCAAAGAGTTAGACACCCTAGTTTCGGCGTGACGTCTTCTCTCTCGGCGTTGGGTCTTCTCTAATATGAGAAATCCGGGGCCCAGTCAGGTTCGCTCGCCAGACGCCTTTCGACTATCAGCATATACCGTGCGTCATCTCTGTTGTATCCCACGCCTTGAAACTCTCGACCACGCGGGTGTACGGACGGTAGTCCCAAAATTTTTCGCGCTTCGTGGGCAATCCCGCCGATTTGTTCTTTGTCGCATCACTCTTCGTCCATCGGCTCACGCCCGTGATAGCCATGGCGATCGCCGAAGTCACAGCACGAATGAAAGGCCGATAGGCAAATTTGTCGACAATGCGATTCACATTGGCTTCATTGCGGGGTTTCCGAAACGACCATTCACCTTTGGCTTTGGTTGAGCGAAGAACCAAATGCATCGTGTCGCGAGTGGAAAGGGGTCGACCGTGCACTCGGGTGTCGAACTCGGATCGCGAGACTATGTGAACGATGGTATAGAATCAAGCGAAACGTGAATTGAAACCGATTTTGAGCAGCGTCACAAACAACCAATTGGATGGGGATAAAAGCAAATCGGCCCGAGGGACTCACCTGCAATAGCCGCTGGCGAGACGACGGCATAAAGGCACCGACACCATCAGCCAAGGCGAGAAGACACCGTCCTCGATAAGAACACGACGTCGCAACTAAGCGGCTTTTTGGATCGAGCTGTGTTCAGCAACGATCCACTGGTCTCGGCCCGTGTGCTTCGCTGAATACAACGCCGAGTCGGCGCGTTTGATCCACTGGTCTGCGGTTTCGCCAGCCTGCAACTGTGCGATTCCCATCGAAACTGTGAAGCGAAGTTCTTTGCCGTCGTGAACGAAAACTTCCTTGCGGATTTTTGCGAACACTTCGCCAGCGCGAGCAACGGCGGCCGCGACGTTTTGGTCTTGCAGGATCACTGCGAATTCTTCACCGCCGATGCGAGCGAGGAAATCGTGGTCTTTACCATATGACTCTTGAAGTGTGCGTACGCACTCTTTCAACACGAAGTCACCGACGTCGTGGCCATAGGTATCGTTCACGCGTTTGAAATAGTCGATATCGAGAATGCAAAGTGTGACTTCCGATTTCGACATTTCAAACATCGTAATATTTTGTTTGATGTTCTCGTCAAACGACTTGCGATTGAACGCACCCGTGAGGTGATCGGTTCGCATCGACTTATCAGCTTGTTCGAGTTTCTTTTTGACGTTGTCGAGATTCTTTTTGATCGAGCTCATTCGCTTCGTACGGCGATCATCACGCTTCGACGTGTACTCGACATAAGAATCGATGAACTCGCGCGACTTCGTTCTTAAGACGTCGATCGATTCGCTCTCGACCGCTTCTTTCAATTCTTTCATGCTCGACTGAAGGCCCTTGTCGGACACATCTTGGAAGCGAGAGTCGTCAGCCAACTGCTCGATGAAATCCCACAAGATGCCCTTAAAGTCTTCGAACGTTTTTCGAACGTAAGTGTATTCGTCCATGCGGTAGCCAGCAAAATACTGGCGAAGTCTAAACATGAGTTTTTCTGGATCTGCTTTTGACGATGGATCGACGAGCTCACGCGCAAATTCATCGAACGACTCACGCACTTTACGGACAGGATGATTCTCGATGTCGACGAGGTGTTTTGAGTAGACATCAACGAGGTACAAAAGAGTCGCTCGGTCCTCTGAAAGCTCAAGTTTTTTCTTTTTCTTAGAGGTATCTTCATCTGAACTAGAGTTCAGCTGCTCGACCAATTTCTGTACCCAACGTTTCATATGAATTCTTTCTCCACACACACGAGCTGATCGCGTACACTAACGTTTCGGGGACGCCCGTTGGACGCCCTGTTATATATCGGCCGCCGCTAAGGACATCTCAAGGAATGAAGACCTACTGTCAGGGCCAGAAGCGGCCAGCTACTGCTAGCACAGAAAAGAAAGGTCCTGATTTTCGTCGACAATTTCGACGTTCGGTCTTGAGCCGCCGCGCCCGTATGTTGCCACTGGTCCTTGGTCTGCTTTTCCCTTTGAACTCCTCTGCCGAAGACATTGCTCCGAACGACGCGGCTTCCGACATTTCTGCTCCGCCCTACGAAGGCCGACCTCCGCTTTGGCAATTCGGTTTTGGTGCCGGAGGTGGCGTCAGTCCTCACTACCCCGCAAGCGATCAATCGAGTTTGCGATTCCTTGCAAGTCCGACGTTTCGATATCGGGGCAGAGTATTGCGATCGGATGACGAGGGCACGCGCGCTCGTCTTTTGAAGTTCGAGAACTCAGAAGTCGATTTGTCCGGAGCCGCATCTTTCCCCGTCTCGGGTTCCGACAATGAGGCGCGACGTGGAATGCGCGAACTCGATTGGATCGGTGAAGGTGGACCGCGCTTGGTGTTGAAATGGCGATTTCAGCAAGCAGGAAAACTTCGCGGAGATCTTCTTCGTTTGAAATTTCCGATTCGCGCCGTCGCTTCTTCCAATGGATCTTCTCTCGCCCACCGAGGTTTTGTTTTTCAGCCCGGAATAAGCTGGGAGCGCGTGCTTAACGCGCCAACTTCTACGGCGTCAGAACTTTCTATCGAAATCGATTCCTATTTAAGTTTTATCGACAGCACTCTCGGTAACTATTTTTTTGGTGTGAGTAAACTCGATGAAACTCCTCAGCGCCGCGCATACGAGGCCACTGCGGGAATGCTAGCTCTCAGCACGGGGCTTACATTTGTGGTTTCTCCGAAAGCGCTTGCTGACAATGGCAGCGCGTTTTTCGTTAGCGTTCGCAACTCAACAACGTCTTGGTCCGCAAACCGTGGAAGCTCTCTGCACCGTTCGGATCAACAGTTCATCTTTTTTGCTGGCTTCAATCTGCTTTGGATTAACAGCAAGGACCGCGAAGAAAACACACCTGAATAAGGCCCTCTCGGCTCAGCTACCGGCTCACTACTTAACGTACACTTAGGCGAATTCTTTCACACTCCCTTGATCGGTGGTCGAAGTGTCCCGACTCTAGCGCGAACCAGGCGCGACTGAGGTCCTTCGCGGAGTTCAAATCCTGCCTTTGTTGCTCGAAGGGCCAAGCTCGAGTAAACTCCGGGGCACATGAAACCAGATTTTTCTTTCGAAGACCTACTTCTCGTCGAACCCTTACGCCTCGCTCTTGAAGAAACCGGCTATAAGACTCCGACACCTATTCAACAAGCCGCGATTCCACCGCTATTGGAAGGCCGCGACCTCATCGGTTGCGCTCAAACGGG
>JAYSYF010000331.1:0-3227 GCA_043716655.1 Bdellovibrionales bacterium
GAGGAGTTCCATCGTCTCGCTGTGGCGAGCCGTACCGATCACTCGGTACGGTAGATCTTTATAGTGCTGGTAACGTCCCGGTGCCGTTGCCTCGTGCTGGAGTTCGCGAGCAGGCGCCGAAGGCGGCATCAGCGCCGCGCACTGATCTTCCGTTATCTCTCCGGGACTCACTTCTATCATTCCGGGTCTTCAAGGTACGTGTACCCCGACAAACCTTCTTCGTAGTGCTTCATCAAAGCTTTCGCTTCGTTCTTCGTCAGCGTTCCGCGCAGGATCGAGTCTTCGCTCGCGCGACGAATCGATTCGACGAGTTCGTGTCGGTTGTACTGAACGTACGAAAGAACTTCTGTGACCGTGTCGCCTTCAACAACTTCGTCGACCGAATAACCGGCTGAAGAAACTGTGATGTGAACGGCGTCGGTGTCGCCAAACAGGTTGTGAAGATCGCCCAAGATTTCCTGGTAAGCTCCGACGAGGAACACGCCCATGTAGTACGGTTCGCCGTTGAATTCGTGAACTTCGAGGCCGGTCTTTTTCTGTTTTGCGTATTCGCCAGTCGTGTCGATGAACTGACCGATTTTTCCGTCCGAGTCGCAAGTGAGGTCGACCAAAATCGCACGGCGATTCGGTTCTTCTGTCAGGCGATGGATCGGCAAAACTGGGAACAGCTGTTGAACGGCCCACGAGTCAGGCATCGATTGGAAAACCGAGAAGTTGCAGAAGTAAGTGTCCGAGAGAATCTCGCGAAGTGATTTCGCCATGTCTTCGGCGTCGTGATGAGCGCGCGCCATTTTCTCCATGCGAGTGAGCAACACCCAGCAAAGATTTTCCGCTTTCGCACGTTGCGGAAGTGAAAGTACGCCGAACGTGAACAGCTGCAAGATTGTTTCTTTGATGTGAGTCACATCGTGGAAGAATTCGTGCAGGTTGTTATCGTTCAACTGCTCTTTGATGTAGACGAGATCTTGAATAACACGATGATCTTCTTTCGAAACAGTCATCGATGTTTCGCGTTTCTGAACTTCGTTGATTCCAAGAACGTTGAAAATCAGAACCGAATGATGCGCAACAAGTGCGCGACCGCATTCAGTTACGATATTCGGATGTGGAGTGCCTTTTTCGTCGCAGACCGCTTGAATGATCGAAACAACGTCGTTCGCGTACTCTTGTTCCGAGTAGTTGATTGAAGAATCTGTTGCACCTGAACCGTCATAGTCGACTCCTAAGCCGCCGCCGACATCCATGTACTTCAACTTCGCGCCCATCGCGTGAAGTTCAGTGTAGAAACGCGCGCCTTCTTTTAGCGAGCCTTTTACAGACGAGATCGATGGAATTTGCGAACCAATATGGAAATGAAGAAGCTCGAGCGCTTCAATCATGTTTTCTTTTTTCAAGAGTTCGACGGCTTCAACGATTTCGAGAGTCGTGAGACCAAACTTCGAACGGTCGCCTGACGAGTCGATCCATTTGCCTGCGCCCTTCGTGTGAAGTTTCGCACGCAGACCAATTTTTGGAAGAATCGAAAACTTCTTCGCAGCATCGATGATCATTGGAAGTTCAGCTACACGGTCAACGACGATGATCGTGTTGCGGCCAAGTTTTTGCGACAAGATCGCAGTCTCGATGTACTCGACGTCTTTGAAGCCGTTGCAAACGATCAACGCGTTTTCAGTGTTCATCATCGCAAGCACGACGAGAAGCTCTGGCTTCGATCCGCACTCGAGACCCATGGTCAGGTCTTTGCCGAACTTCACAAGCTCCTGCACGAGGTGGCGCTGTTGGTTAACTTTAATTGGGTAAACGCCGCGGTAAAAACCTTTAAAGCCGCTGTCCTCAATCGCTTTTCGGAAGCAATTGTTCAGCAGTTCAACGCGAGTTTTAGTGATGTCGGGAAAACGTATCAGCATTGGAACGCGGATGCCGCGCTCTTGAAGATCTTGAGTGAGTTCGAGAAGGTCGACGCTTGGTCCCGTTGGTCCGTGCGGAGTAACGAGGATGTTTCCTTTGTCGTTAATGTCGAAGAATGTTTGGCCCCAAGTGCCGACGCCGTAAAGCTCTTTGCTTTTTTCGGTCGACCACTCGTTCGCCTTTGCAGTCGGTCCGCCGCCGTTACCGCCGCCACTCGCTGAACCGGCGCCGCCACTTTGACCGGCGCCTTGGCCTGCAGGTTTTTGACCGACGTCACCTCGAAGCATTTCGTACTTCATTTAAAACTCCTCACGTTCCTACGAACAAAAACTAGGGCTTCACGATTAAGTTCAAAATCCGGCCCGCTTTGTAAATCACCTTATCGGCCGATTTACCTCCGAGAGCATTCAATACACCCAAAAGTTCGAGCGCTTTTTTTAGAGCGTCCGCCTCTGGTGCCTCTTTGTCGATCTCTATGACGCCGCGCACTTTTCCATTAACCTGCACACCTATAGAGACGACTGAATCGACTGTCAAAGCAGAATCGTACGAAGGCCATTTCGTGTTCGAAACGAAGCGGCTCGGGCCGCTCGCCGAAGCGCCAGCTGCGCCAAGTTTCTCCCAGAGTTCTTCTGCCATGTGAGGAGCGAACGGGGCCACCAGCTGCAACATAGTTTGCAGCACCGCTCGCGGTCGCGCGGGCGTTCGATAGACCTCGTTCAAGAGAATCATCAGCGCCGAAATGGCCGTGTTGAAGCTCATCGTCTCGATATCTTCTCCGACTTTTTTAATAGTCTTATGGAGAAGTCTGTTCAGTTCTTCGGGTGCCGCCGAGTCGTCGACGATCACAGCGCCGTTCTCGTCGACGCAAGCGCGCCACAGACGATCGAGGAAACGTTGCACGCCGCCAATGCCTTGATCTTGCCAAGGTTTGTCGGCGGACATTGGCCCCAAGAACAACACGAAAGTACGTAGGACGTCGGCTCCGACTTTTAATCGAAGTTCGTCCGGATTGATCACATTTCCGCGCGACTTCGACATTCGTGCGCCGTCGCTTCCCAAGATCGATCCTTGGTGAGCCAGCTGCTGAAACGGTTCGTCCGTCGAAACGAGTCCCGCATCGAATAAAACTTTTTGCCAGAACCGCGCATAGAGCAAATGACCAACGCTGTGCTCGGGACCGCCAACATAGAGGTCGACCGGCATCCAATATTTTTGAGCAGCAAAATCGCAGAAGGCTTCGTCGTTGTGCGGATCGCAGTAGCGCAAGAAATACCAGCTAGAGCCAGCGGAGCCAGGCATCGTGTCGGTCTCGCGTC
>JAYSYF010000332.1:0-3216 GCA_043716655.1 Bdellovibrionales bacterium
TATCGTCCTTTGAGTCGTCGAATCGAGCGGCGTAAGCCATTCTTTCGGATAATCCAAGTTCTTGCCCTTCGGCACTATCCGCGACGACAGCGGCGCCCAGGCCCATGGCCAGGCAACCCACCCAAACAACGACTGATTTCATAGAGAGGGTCTTAGCGAATTCCGGGCCCGATGGGGTACCGCCCGTACTCGAAATGACAGCACTCTCGCGTGGTTAGCGGCCGTGAAGCGTTGAACGTCTTTCTTCGCGAAGTGAACGACTTCCCTAGCGGAAACGTGAGGTGTAACTGGCCTCGGACTTGAAACCATTTCGAGGATGCAGTCTCGAACCGTCGTCATGTTCACGTTAATCGTCTTGAGCGTCGCGGCCGAGTCGCCGGCCGCCGTGATTGGTCGGTGCGAGAGCCAATTCGCGTCCGATTCCAGCTCGGCGGCTGGCCGCACAAACGCATCGCCAGGTCGCTATGAGGATCGAGCCGAATTGCAGGTCGTCTCGATGAAACCGTCGTTGATCGCTCCGGGTTTTACTCGTGCGATCGATGCCTACGTTTCGATGTTGGCCAAGCTTCGAAAAGCGGTCGAAGATATGAAGGTGTCGAAGGAAATCACGGACACGGTCGTGTACCCGATGTCCGGATTTGACCTGACTGCGCCACTTGTTATGTTTCCGCAGGCTCGCCGCTATCTGCTGATCGACAATCATAGTTTAATGCGGCCGCAGGACATCGAATCCGTACGTCGCTCGAAATTATCGCCCGAGTCCATCGACAGAAACGGTCAATATGTAGACGCAAATTTTACCGGTGGAAATGTCTTCCAAAAACTAGTCACCGCACTGTTCGCCAATGTTCCGGGTGCGAAGATTACAAGCGTTCGATTCATCGTGGACGTTCGCCAAAACGTCAGCCTCGAAATGCGTTTTACCGAGCCGACGAGCGGTGCGGAAAAGCAGATCTTTTACCTGGTTGGTGAGTTGGGCAACGTAGATTCGAAAGCGAAAGAAAGCGCCGATAGAGATCGGGCGTACTTGACCGCACTTGCGATCGGTCGAGGCGAAGTTCCAAACAACGGGAACTGGTGGGACGGAATGTTAGCGGAGTTGGCTCCTCGCACGATCATCGTCAAAGGATCGATGAGTGCGCTTCGACAAACGATGCATGTTGAACATCTGCTTGGTCGCGAATCACTGATTGCGCCAATCATCGAGCGCGGAGGCCTCGTCGTTGAAGGCGCGTCGAAACTTTCAGAAATTCAAGATGCCGATTGGGCACGAGCTCTAAAAAAAGATCGCGTGCGATGGGAATTGACCGACGGAGATCCGCGCTTCACGCGACCCGCACAGAAAATCGAGTTCACCGGAATCGATTATAGTTATGGCGGGCAAGTTCGCATCGGCGTCTACGCTCCAGCAAAACGGTAAGCCTCCATCGCGATGCCGAAGCTAAGCTTCGAGAACGATGCCGAAGCTAAGCTTCGAGATCGATGCCGAAGCTAAGCTTCGAGAACGAAGTCCCAGCGAATTTTGATGGTTCCGTCTTTTTCGACGATGCCCTTGGGCGGATTCGGGAAGGGCGCAGCCGCGCGAAACGCTTCGACGGCCGCTTCGTCGAGATCGACGAGACCCGAAGCGCTCAATACCTGCACACGAATCAAAGTTCCTTTTTCGTCGAGAATGATGACGACTTTCGTAATACGATCGCCTTCGCTTGCAACGCTGCGACCCTGTCGCATGGTGCGTTCGAACTTCTCGCGAATTTTTGGTTCCCAGTACTGCCGCAACTTATCTTTGATGCGATTGTAGTACGAGTAGTAAACGAATTCTCGTGTCGAGAGCATCGTCTGCATTCCGGTTGGAACATTTTTTAAATGATCGTCGGTTGCTGAAACTTCGCGTCCGTCGCCCGTAGCGGTTTGTTCCGCAGTCGGGTCGGGTACAACGGGAAGTTTTCGAAATGATGGATTGAATTTCTGCAGACCTTTTCGGGCAGCGACTGAAATATCACCGTGTTCGAAAGCTTGAAGTTCGGCTTCGTTCGCAGCCTGCTCTTCGGTCTTTATTTTCTGCTGATCATCGCTCGACTCTGCGTCTTCCGGTTTTTGTGGAGCTGGTGTGGCGGCCTGTTTTTTACCGGCGCCAGCTTCGTTCGTGAATTTTCCGGTTTTTGCCGCGCGTGTTTCTTTAATTACCCGTTGATCGAACTGGCTAAGGTACTTCGCCTTAGGGTCGACCTCGTCATTGATACGATTTTTATCAGTTTCAACGATCTGTTTAGCTTCGTTCGGCGTATTTTTTTTCGCTTCTTGAGCGAGCATCGCTTTTAATTCGTCAGGAGAAATCAAATCGACAGAAGACTGATCTTTTTGGCGACCATATTTATGTGATGGAGAAAATACGAGTCCGCCGCCGATGGTGCCGTGAAGGAGGAAAGAAATAATAAGCGCGACGAAGTAACGCGCCCGCGGCACCGTAAACTTCGCTTTCTTTTCTGGCCCATTGTCTAGCCCGCGCAATGGCTCTGGTGGCTGCTCTGCGGGTGACGATGGAGAGACTTTTCTTAGCATGTGTCTCCTCCTTCATTTTTTATCGGTGCGATCGCACGCTTTCTCGAGTCTGGTTCAGGTCGGTTTTGATAGCGCCGACGGCCGTTCCTCCTTACACTGAGAGGGTGAACACAAGTGTCTCGGTTAAAGTTGTATGCAAGACGGATGTGGGCCTGCGCCGCGACCAGAATCAGGACTCGTTTTTGTACGACGAAGAACTTGGTTTGTTCTGTGTCGCCGATGGAATGGGCGGACATCGTGGTGGCGAAGTTGCGTCGTCAATGGCAGTCAAAACGATGCTCGAATTTGTACGTGGAGTTCGGACCCAGAACAGGAAATATGGTGCGCGCGAAGTTCTGATGCGCGGCTATGAAGAAGCGAGCTCGAAAATTTTCGACAAGAGTCATATCGAAAGTCCCGAGCTTCACGGCATGGGTACGACTTTGGTCGTGGCACTCAAAGAAGCCGACAGTTTGTTCATCGGAAACGTCGGAGATTCGCGCGCTTACCTCTATTCGCAAGATCGCTTGTGGCAATTGACCGAAGACCATTCGCTGGTGAACGAACAATTGCGCGCCGGACTTGTGAAGGAAGAAGATCTTCCTCGACTCACGAATCGAAACGTCATCACACGAAGTGTCGGTTTCGAACGCGAGGTCCAGGTCGACATCATCG
>JAYSYF010000333.1:0-3216 GCA_043716655.1 Bdellovibrionales bacterium
AGGCGCGCTCGAATCTGCTGATAGAATCTAGAGTCGTCGGTCGATTCGCGAAGTTGAATCATGCGATACCGCAGATCGCCGCTCCAGCGAAGATCATCCGCAGAAGGCGCGGCGAATGCTGGCAGCGAGATCGTAGCGATCGCAAAACCTAAAAAGATGAGAAATGCGAATCGAAGCAGAGCCGGTTTTCTATGGTTGTTTGTCATGGCTCGATATCCATCCAAATTGCATCGAGACGCAAGAGGGAGGAAGAGAGATAACGCTTTCTCGTTGAAACCCTGACAAATACCTGACCTGCGGTTCGCCCGTTAGTCAGTCGAGACGCTGAGACCGACTGACGCGAAGCTATTAAAGCCGCTGTTTTCTTCGAAGTCGGGTGAACGTACAACGAAACGCCATGTGATACTGATGGGTCGAATTTGCGTCGAAAGTCCGACTTCGGTTTCGAACGTCAACGGATACTTGGTCACGTGGTGACTCGGTTGGAACGTGTTTCCGTCGAGAAAAATATTTCGAGCGACCGCGTTTCCTCTGAGGCCAGCGAAAAGGTAATAACTCGATCGACTTGCGTCTGTCGTCATCGGTGCGACGAATGTTTCCGAATCTGACCCCGACGGGCGCGAGGGACCGATGTCGTCTGGCAAGTTGTAACCAACGCGCGCGAGAATGCCAGTGTGTGCACCGATATACACGTTACCGAATCCGCCTCCGAACATCGGTATCAAATCAAAATAAGTGCCGCTTCCACTTTTGAACTCTACGAAATTTCGGCGTTGCTGATACGAGAGTTGTACAGTCGGTTCGTTATTCAGCTGATTGCCCCAACCCTGTGCGTTCGTAACCTCGATCCATTTGTGAAAAGTATTTTGCACGGTTTCGCCTTTGGCGGCAGGGCCGATGACTCCGAGGTTAAGCTCGATACTTTGCGACCTTACGTGATTCTTCAGCAGCACCGAAAACGCGACGTTCAACCAAGCAGCATAGGGACGATCGTTTGTCTGCAAGCCAGTGACATGAATATTGTTTGGCGTAAAAATTTGATGATTTAATGAGAGTCCGAAGTTTGCGGTCGAACCTTTCATATCGCTTTTAAGTAAGTCGCTTTCGCGCAAAGACTGCGGCGCCCACTTTGGGACCTGATCGCGCGCGTAAATATAAGCGAAGTGCACACCGTTGGAATATGCTTGGTCCGATCCCGGTCCACCGACGTTTTTGGAATCGTTCTCGATCGCAATTCCAAAGCCTTGGCCTTCGTGAATTCCACGACGCGCAAGCGCCGTCGGTTTTTCGGCGGGCTTTTCTGCTTGAACCGTTTGATTCGGCGCTTCTACTGCGGCGGCCCAGTGGGTCGGTAAGAACAGACAAAAAACTAAGAGTGCGAGGCCAGGAAGAACACGTTCGAGATGTTTCACAAGGAGGAAGGTAACACATGTTCTCTGTCCCGCTGCGTAAAAAAACAGGCACTTAGTTTTATGCAAACAGAGAATTTCTTTCCCTAGTTTCCTAGTTCATCAGTAAAAGGTGCTGCGCCAGAAAATCAATTCTCAATATTTCCTTAGGAGTTCCATGAAAAATTTCAAAGCTATCTTTACGCCATTGGCTATCTTTGCAGGAGTCAGTGTCGCTGTTGCTGCCACTGTTAGCATTCAGGACGTGAACCTTAAGGTTTCTCAGTTGACGGCTCCGTTCAACACTGTCGACACAGTCATGGACTTCGCATTCACTTCACTGAACATCGATGCAGAGAAAACTCTCGACTTCGGTTTCACTGGCCTTGTTTCAAAAACTGGCACATTAAACGCCGCAAAACTTGAATTCAAAAAAGCTCAATACACATTCGGCGACGGTTTGAAACCAACAGTCGACCTTGATGTTCGTGTTGATTTCGATATCGTTAAAGCCCTTGGCCAAGACACTATTAACGAGTTCGCAAAAGAACTCGATAAAATGGCTGTTGAAGCTGCGGCAGAATTCGGAAAAGACTACGGTACTGCGGCGCAAGTCACAGCGAAGATCGAAAACAAAGTTGTCGATGCAGCAGGCAACGTCGAAGCCATGACGATGAAGCTTTCTGCAGTTATAGATTTCGCGCAATTGCCAGCGACGAAGCCAGTTAACGAAGTTGAGTTCCAATCTGTCGACATCGTTGTCGTTGCAGAAAAGACCGGCCTCAGCCTCACAGTTAATTTCGTAGCGAATCCGCTCTACAAAGGATTCGAAAAAGACGGCGCTGGTCTGAAGGAATATATCGAATTACTTCTGAACGACGACAAACAGACGTACGACGATCTTCAGCGTTACCTCGGAATGCTCGACGGCATGACTAGCTGGCTTGTAGAAATGAAACCATAGTCGCGACCTAGGGGAACTCTTTGAAAGGCGCTTTCGGGCGCCTTTTTTAATCTCGTATTTGCCCTGTGCCGTCTATCAGCCACCGCGCGCTTGTTAATTCTCGAAGTCCCACCGGACCTCTTACGTGAAGCTTCTGTGTCGAGATTCCGATTTCTCCACCAAGCCCAAGTTCAAATCCATCTGTAAATCGAGTCGAAGCATTCCAATAGACGCAGGCCGAATCGACTTCCGTTTGAAACTGTCGAGCGGTGGCTTCATCTTTGGTAACGATCGTTTCCGAATGGTCCGAACCGAAACGCGAAATATGAAATATGGCGGGATCGATGCCATCGACAATTTTAACGTTCATCTTAAGGTCGAGATATTCTTTCGTGAAGTCACTTTCAACTGCGAGTGTTACCGAGGACATCCATTTGCTCTCGACTAAATCGGTTTTTGCGAACTTTTGTAAAAGTTCGTATGAATCGTTGCAGGCATTGAACAGAACCCCTTTGGCAGCGAATGGCGGCACGAGTTTCAGCAATAAATCGCGCGCAATTGAACGATCAATTAAGAGGGTCTCCATCGAGTTGCAAACACCAGGTCTCTGAGTTTTCGCGTTGAGCGCGATGTTTGTCACCATGTCGAGATCGGCTTGTTCGTGCGCATAGACGTGGCAAACGCCTTTATCGTTCTTGATAACCGGCATCATTGCTTCGTTCGTCACGCGGTCAATCAACTCCGAGCCACCACGTGGTATACAAACATCAAACAGATCTGCACGTTGAAGAAGCCGGCCGATCAGATCGCGGTCATAGTCTTCGATTCCAACGAATGGAATTGCCACCGGAGATCCAGTCTCGCTGTGAATCTCTGCACTCAAGA
>JAYSYF010000334.1:0-9670 GCA_043716655.1 Bdellovibrionales bacterium
ACGACGTGACCAGAACTGCGCCATCCTGCAATCGTCGTCCGAGGTCGCTCTTTCATCGCTTGCGCGAATATTTCTGCGACCGAACCCGTGCCTTGATCAATCAACACTCCGACTGGTCCGCCATAGCAAGAATCGCTATCAAAAGGAGCCAACGGTATCGATCCATTCTTTTTCAGCAGATCCAATTGTGGACCCGCTTCAAGCGAGTCTTTCATTTCTAACGATTGAAATTCCGCAGAAGAATCGATCGTTGGAGGCGAGCCGCGATAAATCCATCCCACGAGACTTCGATCGCACTTCAAAACTCCAAGTAATCTTAACATCGCCGGAAAACTTCCGCCCGGATTTCCGCGTACATCGACAATCAAACGTTCGCCGCGACTTTGCAGCCGACCGATTTGATCGCGAACCTTCGGCCACTCATCGCCGTCCATTGCCTGCGGTAAAAAAGAAGGAACTTTCAAAACTCGTATGCCTGGAATCTCTTGATCCTTCGCCCAGTACGGAGTCACGTGGTCTTGGACAACTTCAGCTTCAATAGGCATCGACACTCTCGTATCGTCGGGTCGCAAAACTTCCCAGACACCACTGAGGCTCTGAGCATCTGTTGCATCACCTAGAGGAACGCCTTCGACGGCAACAACAATATCGCCAGGTAATATTCCAGCGCGAGCCGCCGGAGAATTTTCAACGGTTCGTGTGATGACAACTTCTCCATCGACAAGTCTTGCACGAGCACCGGTATCGACAGACTCGTTTGTCCATAGAGCAGCGGTTTGATCTGGTGCAAATACCAGCATATGAGAAACCCGAAGCAAGCTAAGTCGCTCATTGAGAATGGCAACAAGCGCACGACGTGAATCGTCGCCGTATTCTCCGCTCATCGCTCGATCGACATCGTCGCTCGCTTCGGAAAAACAGTTCTGAATAAACGCGCGCACTTTCGGATGGTCGCTGCGCACGTATTCTTCTTCGATGCGCGAGCAAACGCTTTCGACAGCACGATGAAGCCCCGCGCGCTCGACCAGCGAAAATGCCATGTAGCCTAAAAAAGAAAATGACGAAACTCCTAAGAGAATCGCCATTTTTGAGAACACGCCAGAAGAGCGGTTCATTCAATGCTCGCCTTCTAAGCCGCTGCAATATCGACTTTCGCCGATGATCTTAAGCAGCTTTTTTCTTGCGAGCCATTGCTGGATCTAAATTGTAGGCCTTAACTTTGCGGTAGAGCGTCGCTCGACCGATACCGAGAGCTTTCGCTGCTTCAGTCAAGTTGCCTTTGAAAGCTGTGATCGCGCTTTCGATCGCAACGCTTTCGAGTTGGTCGATAGTAGAAACAGAACGACGTGCGTCCGTGCCTCCACCGAAACCAGCTGTTCCCGGGAATGGGAGGACTTTAGCCATCGAAGTATTCTCCGATTGACCAGCGCCTGCTACGAGACTTGGAACCTCGCCTTTAGTTGTTGAAGCTTCGTATTCAGCCGGCGTCATCACCTTAATGGTGCAACCGTTCACCATTCCAAATTGATGAGCTTTCTGAATTAGAAGTTGGTCGTCTGAAACGACAATAACCGACGAACGTACCATTTGAAGACCTCCGCTTTGTTGCGGTCATGCCGCATTCCGTCTCTTGGAGAGGCGAAAATCGCCTCACATGATACATATCGGCGCATCGAACTGAGAAACTGAGCCCCAAAGAGGAAAATATTTCCCCTTTTTGAGACACCCGCGCAAGTGCTCAATACTCGACACGTTTTGAGACTCTGTGTCTTATTTTTAGACAGGCCGGGGGTGCCTTTGGGGCCCGTTATTCGTCCTGACTTGTTTTCTCTAGAGGCACGAGATTCCTCGCTGCGCCTCGCGGCCCCTCTATATAGATGGTCCCACACTTGCTCTTCTTCGCGACGGATTCGGCAGCCACGGTTCGTTACTTCCCGCCGATGAACGGAGTTACTCGTGCTTTTCCCTGCGGTTCCCCGCCTTCTTGTGATCTTCGGCTCTCTGACTTCTTTCGCAGCCCTTGCAGCGATGACCTCGTATGCGCCAGCACAGCCATTCTCGTTTACCGCAGCCGCGAAGAAGACGACAGTTCAACATTCTCTGCATTTAGCTCTTACGAACACTTCGTGCGACACGGTACTGTCACCTGCTCAGTGTTTCGAATTTCTAATTTCACTCGAAGCACCGCAGCTTCCCGAGTTCAAAGAAATCTCTTCGACGAATTGGCCCGACGCGATTGCACAGATCGACAATGTGCTTAACCCAAGAGTTTCTGCCGATCGCGAACCAGCCCGATGGAAAGCGATTCGTGTCATTGGTATCCAAGCACGGCAGGTCATCGCGCGACTCAACGATCTTCGATCAGAAGTTCAAGTTCCCGAGCGCCAGGCTCCCGAATCACTCGGCGCACTCAATCTCGAACACGGCATCACCAAAGTCGAGATCGTTCATCGTCTGTTGGTATCTGGCGATCGTCTATTGGTCGATCACACGTTGATCGATCGAACGCCTCGCGCCGCAAATGATTCGCTCGCCAATTCGCCTCCACGCGTGCTCGCAAAAACTCTCGGTTCAGAAGTAACTCCGGAAATTACAGCTTCGCTCGGAACCAACATAGCTCGCACCATGAGAACCCTCGGAGAGTCGGTGACGTTGCACATGCCGACGGTCGCAGGCGTCGGGCACTCAGGCTCTCCGGCTGTCAATCGCCGAACGAAGACTGACTAGCGCTCGATTGAATTTTGGTAGACGCCGGATTCGAAAATGAATCCGGCGTTCGCCATCGCTTGAAACAAGAGTACCGTCTGATCTTTAGGCGGTCGATCATCCGACATCGAGATACGAACCCACTGGTCATAACCTATATTCTGATAAATTCCCGGGGCCTCTTTACCGGCTCCAGGCGAGTACGTTAAATTCTGCTGCACAAGAAAAGCGATGGCCGCCATTTTCTGATTGGCTTCTTCAGACAAGAAAGTCGGCCCGTCCTTTTCGAATCCTCGATCGAGAAAGAATTTTTCACCCCGCGAGGCGACGAAGAGTGCAACCAAGTTTCCCGTAAACGGACTTTCACCGCTCGCCTTGACCCAACTTAAAATAAGTCTGATGTAGTCGGCCCGCTCGACAGCATTTTCAATCAGGAATAAGTTGTGGATTGCCCGCATGTGCAACGCAAGATGGCGGTCGACCTTTTGAATCGATAGGTGTTCGTCTAACTTAACGTCGGCGCCGAGCTTTCGTGTTTTCCTAGTCATGAGAGAAGTTGCGTTAGCGCTGATGTACAACCCCTTCCCAGTTCGCGAAATCGCAAGTTCGGCCGTATATTGCTTACCCGAAAAAATCAAAACGCGACGGGCCCACGCAGGTGTTTTTGGAAGTATCGCTGTCACAACCCGGTCGCTCAGCATCGAACTGTCTACGACTTCGCTAAGTCTTACGAGCGCGTACTGAACGTCAAACGGCACATCTTGACCCGTTGCAAACGCGACTCGCACCGGACCTTTGAAACTTCCAATGGAAGAAACAAAGAGGGCTTGGCACTTTCTTCGGGCGTGGGCAGCGTCCGATGAAAACGGTGAGAGCGTCAAAGTTAGGGTCAGGGCCAAGCTCTGCAGTCTTCGAGTCATGAGTTAAGGTAGTACAAACTCTGTACCAAATAAAAAAACCGAGCCATCTCGGTACTCGGTTTTTATCTGAGAATCCTAGTCGCGATTGAAGCGCGACTATTGAGCTATCTGCGACCCGACTTAATTTTTACCTGCATGCGAGCGATGAGGTTCACAGCCATTTTCTCGTGTACTTTGCACATCTTCAATTCGTCACGGCGATATGAACGCTGCGACGGAGTCAAAGTTCCAGTTTCGAGTTCCATCTCGTAATCGAGTTTCGAAGCGCGAATGCCAACAAGTTCTTTAGTCTGTTGCTTGAAGAGTTTTGAAACTCCCGACAATGGCGCTACTTCGAGCCATTCTTTTTTATTCTTGTACCAGCTCACCATTCGCAAAAAACGAGCTTTGTTTTTCGCAAGTGTGAAACGTGGGAACTGCTCTTCTGGAAGTGCGAGAATATCGTCGATGCTATCGAGATCGACGTCGTCTTCTTCAGACTCTTCTTCCATGCCACGACGTTTTGTATCTGTCTTATCAACGAGACCCGAAGTCTCGAGATCCGAAGCACTTGCGAGATCTGAAGCGCTCATTGAAGAAGTTTCTTCTTCGGAGTCCATATCAGAAGCGCTCCACTGCGAACGCATTCCGCCGCCCATGCCACTCTCTGACTCACCTTCGTCAGAATCCGTATCCTTCAGATCGATGTCTTCGTTCATTTCGTGTGGATCTGTGTTGGTAACGGTGCCTGGGTTGATATCTGTACTCAAGGTGCGCTCCTTAGCGAACGCCCGACCTTGAGAATCAAGACCAGGCAAAGCAAAGCTTATAGCACACTCTTGACCACGTTTATACGGTCGGAATTAATTGCTCGGTAGAAGGCGCATCTTACCGTAAACCCAGAAGTTTTAAGGACTGGCAGGAGTCTCCGGCGTACTCAAAATTAACGCAAAGTGTTGTAATACTTAGCTTCAGAGGGCCCAAAGATGCCGCCCTGGAACCACGTTAACTTATCGTTAATCCTGAAGAATCCGGGCTGCATCCACCGCAAAGTACGAAAGGATCATGTCGGCGCCCGCTCGCCGGATCGCCAGCAAGGACTCCATCATGGCCTGATCGGCGTCGAGCCAACCCTTCTCGCCAGCCGCTTTTATCATCGCGTACTCACCACTGACCTGATAGGCGGCGATCGGAACCGACACTTTTCGACGAAGTTCGGCAATCACATCGAGGTAGGCGCCAGCTGGTTTCACCATGATCACATCGGCGCCTTCCGCAACATCGAGCAGCGCCTCGCGAACGGCTTCGCGCCGATTTGATGGATCCATCTGATAAGTTTTTTTATCGAGCGGCACAAACTTTTGGCGACCCTTCGGATCGACACTGCCTTGGCGCGGAGCCGAGTCGAGTGCTTGCCTAAACGGTCCATAAAACGCAGAGGCATATTTCGCGGTGTACGCTAAAATTCCGCGGTCGGTGAAACCGGCTTCATCGAGAGCGCGGCGAATGTATCCTACCCGCCCATCCATCATATCCGACGGGCCAACCCAGTCTGCGCCAGCTTCGGCTTGGCAGATCGCCATTGCTGCGAGGATCGGAAGTGTTTCGTCGTTTAGAATTTTTCCGTTCGCTACGAATCCGTCGTGCCCATCGCTCGAATACGGATCCATCGCGACGTCTGTAATCACGAGCATGTCTGGGCAAGCTGACTTCAGTTCGCGAACAGCGCGCGGAAGCAGGCCATCACGATTCACAGATTCTTTTGAGTACGCATCTTTCAAACGATCATCGATTTTGGGAAAGAGCGCCACGGCACGAATTCCAAGCGCGGCCGCCTCTTTGGTTTTTACGACGAGGCGATCGATCGAAAGGCGCGCCTGACCCGGCATCGCCTCGATTTTTTCGGTGACACCTTTTCCTTCGGTAACAAACAGCGGGAGAATGAAATTATGAGTCGAAAGAGTCGTCTCGCGAACGAGAGAACGAACGGCTTCGCTCGAACGGTTGCGCCGCGGTCGCGCGCGTAGCGACATTACAGGGGCATTCTTCGTAGATCTTCCGTCAGTCACGGCTGGCTCATTTCTCGAATCTGTTTTCGGATTACTTCTTGACCGCTTTTCCTTGGCTCGCCACATGGTGCATCGCTTTTTCGATCTCGGCCTGGTCGCCGAGGTAACGTTTCGAAACAAACTTCATGTCATCGCTCAAAATAATTTCAAGCGGAACCGCCGTTGGCACGTTCACCTCAAGGATCGCCTCTTCGGACATTCCTTCGAGGTGTTTCAGCAACGCGCGGATCGAATTTCCGTGAGCCGCAATCAAGAGTCGTTTTCCTGCTTTGATCTCGGGAACAATTCGTTCGTTCCAATATGGAAGAACGCGTTCGACCGTATTTTTCAACGCTTCGCTATCGGGCAAGAGTTCACGCGCGACATTCGCGTATCGGCGGTCGTTGGCTGCGTGTTCTTTTGAATCCTTCGCAAGCGGCGGAGGTGGCGTCGCATAACTTCGACGCCAAATCTTCACCTGCGCCTCACCGTGCTTTTCCGCGGTCTCGGCTTTGTTGAGCCCGGTCAGCGCGCCGTAATGGCGTTCGTTAAGTCGCCAAGATTTTTCGACTGGCAACCACGAGTGATCGATCTCACTCATGACGGAATCAAGTGTGTGAATCGCTCGCTTTAATACCGATGTAAAAGCCAGATCGAATTCGAGGCCCTCGGCTTTTAAAACTCGACCGGCACGCAATGCTTCTTCGCGGCCAAGCGGCGAAAGCTCGACGTCTTTCCAGCCTGTGAATCGGTTCTCTTTGTTCCAGACGCTCTCGCCGTGGCGGAGAATTATAACCTTCTTCATACGCTCCAATCTAAGTCGAACGTCGCGATTCTTTGTCACGACATTGTCATCGATGTACGCAACGTCTCATTTTGAGCGGACGCTGAACTATGAACAATCAAATACCGATACAAATGTAGCAGGGTCACTCTCAAGGTCGCAAGAAGGGGTCACATGAAGAAGGTCATTATGATCGTTATGATCACGGTCGTTAGCATCTGCGCGTCGGGTTTTATGCTCGATCAGATGTTGGCGAAATCAGGTGGCCTCGGATACATTTCACAGGCGATCGCGGCGATGAGAATTCGATCAGCGAAACCTGGAATGCCTCCAGACGAAATTGCCCGTGAAGCCGCAAAAGCGAACAAGGGCGCCGTGGGCTTGTTGAAAACGCTCGCCGAAGGTGCCACGGACGGATTTGGCGCAAAGCCCGGAGAAACGGCGGCAGCGACGACCCAAGCAAGCGCGCAGCCTTCGCAACCTACCGATGTTTACATTCGTGTTTCCGAGAATAAGGAAGCGCTCGCGAAGCCTCAGCTTGATCCGAGCGGAGCTGTGACCGAAATCAAAGGTGCAGCCGACGACATTGCGAATGCCAAAAAAGTTTCCGTTCAAGGCACGGATGATGGACGTGAGGTTGTAGCGGTCATGCGCGATAGCGCGGTCGAAGATCTCAGTGCTGTCGATCGAATCAATGCGATGAATATTCCTGAAAATATTCGCGAGAGAATCTTAGACAACTACTATAAAACCGGATCGCTCCCTGAAATCGTCGTCAAAGAGACGCGCAAGCCTTCGAAGGCTGCCGGCGACTCAGACGATCCGTACAATTCGAAAAATTATTAGTGCGGCTCGCCGTTGGCCTAGCGGCGAACTGGCTTTTTCGGCTGCGCTTGACCGCTGGCTGCATTCATATCAGCAATCCAAGCATCCATCGTCGGGTCCGAGCACTTGAATGTGCCGACTCGTTTTTCGGTGTCGCGAATTTTTTGCAACACGGGATCCGATGAATTTGGTGTCGACGTTTTCTTGTTTCTGAAATCGCCGGTTTCCATCAGGTTGTAATAACCCGAGTTATTACCTTCGAGCATGTAACCGGTCTTTCGATCTTTCGTTTTGCAGTGATAGACCGGAAGCTTATCCGGCATTGTTGACATGCCCATCAATTCGAAATAACAACTCTCAAACTGAACGACCTTCGCGGCTTTATCTTTTTGCGTGAGCTCAAATTTTCCATTTGGGCTAATTTTGACCTGCTTGTCGCCACTTTCAGTTTCGCACGAGACGGCTTTTAAGAACTTCGGTTCTGCCGCCAGCGCGCCGTTCGAAAATAGAAGGATAGATAGAAACAGGATTGAGCTTTTCAAAAGAACCCCCTCCTTAAATGGTAGCACGATTAACGGCGTCCGCGTCCACCGCGTCGTGATCGACCACCGCGATTTTCGCCTCCGCCACCGCTATTGTTACCGCCGTCCTGGCTTTGAGGCGCGTCCGGTGAACCTTGCGCACGCGGTTCAATGCGCGAAGCACCCTGATCGCTTGGCTCGGTCACAATAGGTCCGGGCTGCCCGTCAGTTCTGGAAATCGGAGACGGTCCGCGTGCTGGAGGATTCGCGCCGATAACAACAGGTGCGCTTCCGCCAACGACTGGCGACGGTCCTTTTGCCGCAGCCACAGCAGCAGAAGCGGCAGGTTTCGGTCCTCCAATTACAATTGAATTTGCAGGAGGCGGATCGCGACGACCTTGCGCAGGTCCATCGCGACGACTTCCGCCGCGTGGTTTTTCTGCTTCGGCTTCGTCGTCTTCACGATCTCTTGATGCAGTCGCGGAGCTATCCCGAATAACCGTTTCATCTTCAACTCGGTCGCCAATCGCTTTCGCCGCTTTCGCTTTGCGACCACCGATCAAACCTTGTTGTTTGGCGATTTGCTCTGACATGTCGACCGTTACGTCGCCGATGCACTGAAGCTGACACGCAAGTCTGCGCCGATCGATGAACCAACCAGAACCAATGAGCCCAAGTTCTGCGCCCATCGGCGCGAAGACGTTTGTTTCTCCGTCGACAATTTTCACGCGGCACTCAGCGCATGACGGAACGCCACGACAAACTGATTTTACATAGAGTCCGTTGTCCTCGGCCAAGTGCATGACACTTTGACCGGGCTTAATCTCAAACTCGACGTTCTGCGGAACGAATTTCACTTTCATGTCGTCACCTTGAGCTTGAGAAACTTCTTTTTACCAATTTTGATGACGATCGATTCGCCAACTTTGTAAGCGAGCGGAGTCTTCACACTCTTAATAACAACATCACCGAAGTGAATGCTGCCCGTGTCGATCAATCGGCGAGCATCCGTCGTCGATGCGACTCCGCCGATTTCTTTTAAGAGAGCAGCGATGTCGACTTCGCCCCCAGAAACACCGCCGACACGAGACACTGGAACAGATTTTTCCTCGATGTCGTCAGGCACACCGTCTTTTCGAACGAATAATCTCTCAAATTCTTCCACAGCGGCTTTGCCCGCAGCGGCTCCATGAAAACGAGTCACAATCGTCTGAGCCAAACGAACTTTTAGATCGCGTGGATTTGTTCCGCCCTGATCTTTGGGTTTGGCGATCGACGTTTTCATAGCTGTAATTTCATTCAACGGAACATCGGTAGCCAGTTCGAAATATTTGAACATCAGCAGATCTGAAACTCGCATCGTCTTGCCGAACATATCTCGAGGCGAATCTTCGAAGCCGATGTAGTTGTCGAGTGACTTCGACATTTTGTTAACGCCGTCGAGGCCCTCTAGCAAAGGTGTGGTCATTACGATTTGTGGAGCTTGCGAATAAGATTTTTGCAAATCTCGACCGACTAAAAGATTGAAGAGCTGATCGGTTCCACCAAGCTCGACATCGGACTTCATGGCGACCGAGTCATAGCCCTGCATCAAAGGATACAAGAACTCGTGGATGGCAATGGCAGCGCCACCTTTGTAACGTTTCGAAAAATCGTCGCGCTCGAGCATTCGCGCAACCGTGTACTGAGCTGAAATTTTGATGAATTCAACGGGGGACAATTTATCGAGCCAACTCGAGTTGTGAACGATCTTTGTCTTCGCGGGATCGAGGATTTTAAAAATCTGTCGCTCGTAAGATTTCGAATTCTCGGTCACTTCTTCCCGAGTCAAAGGCGGACGCGCCTCATTTTTTCCAGATGGATCGCCGATCATTCCGGTGAAATCCC
>JAYSYF010000335.1:0-28735 GCA_043716655.1 Bdellovibrionales bacterium
CCGACTGGAATTTTGAAATCGAGTTGATCGTAACCATAGTACGGAGTCGCTTTGCGAAGATCGAGTCCCACGCCCGCCGCACGAAGCAGCGGTCCTGTGTAACCCCACGCGAGTGCATTTTCAGCCGAGATGGCTCCGACACCTTGCGTACGTTGCTGCCAGATCTTGTTTCCAGTCAGCAGACCTTCAACCGTCTCGATGCCGGCGCGAATTTTTACGCACGCATCAAGAACCTCTTGGTACCAACCTTCCGGAGCATCCTGCGCCATACCACCGACGCGAGTCATGGATACGGTCAGGCGAGCGCCGCAAAGTTTTTCGAACAACGTGTAAACGAGTTCGCGGTAGGTGAAGAGATGGAAGAATCCTGTCAGAGCACCGAGATCGACCGCGTTCGCACCGATACAAACAAAGTGATCGATGATTCGCGATAACTCGCACAAGATCACGCGCATCGCTTGCGCTTTCGGCGGAATCTCGACGCCGAGCAAACGCTCGACCGCTTTGCAGTAAGCAACGTTGTTGATCGGTGCCGAGCAATAGTTCAGGCGATCTGTATATGGAATAACCTGATTGTAGGGATGAGTTTCGGCCATCTTTTCAAAACAGCGATGCAAGAAACCCAGTTCGACGTTCGCACGCGCGATTGTTTCGCCATCGAGCAGCGCCATGACACGCAAAGTTCCATGTGTCGCAGGATGCGCGGGACCGATGTTCAACGGAACAAGCTGACGATTGCCTGCTTCAAAATTTGAATCTGGTTCGAAGTGAACTGGCAGCGCTGAAGAACAGTGCTGCTGATAATCGGCGTCGTAATCTTTGCGAAGCGGATGGCCGACGAATTCGTGGTGAGTCAGAAGTCGCGAAAGATTCGGATGTCCTTCGAAGACGACTCCGAACATGTCCCAAGCTTCACGTTCGAACCAGTTCGCCGCTTTGTAGATTTTCGAAATCGTCGGTACGGACTCACCCTCACCGACTTGCGTTTTCACGCGCAGACGAGAGTAATTTCGCGAATTGAACATGTGATAGACGACGTCGAAACGTTTTGTGCGAGCAGGTAAACCGCCAGGGCCCGGCACTCCGACTAAACTCATGTAGTCGACGCATGTGCAGTCCAAGAACACGTCGAAGCGTCCCGTGTCTTTCAGCATTCGGAAAAATCCAGGAATCGCATCCGGAGCCATCTCGGCAACGTCATCGCCAACGGGAGTCGTGAAGAAATGAATTTTATCTAACGACGATTTCGGTAGCTCCGCTTTGAAGCTTTCGAATTGGTGATTGCGAGCACCGGAATTTGTATTTGTATTGAGCGTTGTGGTTTCCATTATGTTCCTAGTTTTTTCCGGTGGTTCACAGCGGCTTCAAGAATGAAGGACGTTTCCAATTTTCTTTCCAAGGACGCGGAGTATGTTCGCCGATCATCCGCTGCAAAGTCATAATGCCGTCCAAAACCGCTTCTGGTGTTGGTGGGCAACCAGGAACATAAACATCGACTGGAACCACTTGGTGAATTCCCTGAAGCACGTGATACGCGCGATAGAATCCTCCGCTCGATGCGCAGGCACCCATCGAGATAACGAATTTCGGATCGAGCATCTGTTCATAGATGTGTACTAGGACCGGCGCCATTTTTTCGGTAATTGTTCCTGCGACGATCAAGAGATCAGCTTGGCGCGGAGAGAACCGAACAACTTCGGCTCCGAAGCGCGCGAGATCGTACTTCGGTCCCATCACTGACATCAGTTCGATTCCACAGCACGCAGTACCGTACGGCATTGGCCACAAAGAATTTTTCGAACCCCATGCGACGATGTCGTCGAGCCGTGTTGTGAAAGCAAACGCGCGAGATGCATCTTCCATCGCCTGATCTGCGAGCTTCGTCACAAGCGGTGCAGAATTTGCGGGGTGCATGTTTGTCGACGTTGATCGATCTGAAGAATTATTTTGTGTGTTCGCCACGTTCGTCTCCGATAATTAAGCCGCGCGCGAAAAATTTCACGTCACGTTACAAATTTTTCCGCGCAGTAAACACTAAGCTTACCCGAAAACCTGAGTTTTCGGAACGCTCTGTCCGCTAAGAGAATTGCTCGAAGTTTACGTGAACACTCGGGGATTTTGAAACAATGCGATTCGCACAATGCGGTGCAGTGACGCGTGCACGCCGATTCAACAATTTCGATTGCGGTTCCGAAATGGAACCGCCTAAGATTTTTGAATCGCACGGATGCGTAAACGGACGTCAAGCAAGGATTAGCCTGACGTTCAAACAAAAACAGGCGGCGGCGGAGGGTTCGCAGCTTGTTTTTTCCGCAAATACTACGGAGGGGACATGACTCAGTTTACTAAAGCCCAAGCAAGGGCCAGTGCTATTCTTATAGGCACTCTACTCGGCGCTACTATCAGCGCATCCAACGCATCCGCAGCCACGGATCTTTTAATAAAAGTCGAAGCGGCAAAATCAGAAGGCATGATCAGCCAGCTGGTTCGTTTGACTGGTTCGCGAAACGGCGAAGGCGGAACAAAAGTTTCGGCCATCACCGACCGACTCTCTGATGGAACTCGTTGGGTTTCATTAAAGTCTTCGAATCACGCGCGGGCGCTTTCGATCCGAATGTTGTCGTCGATGCCAGGCGTTCTCGCTGTTCAGCCGAATTACAAGATTCGGCTGATGCACGACTACCGTTTGGCCGATGGACCACAGAAAGATGCACTCGCTCGCGAACTTGCAAAAGGCGGTTCTCCGCTCTTGCCGTCGACGCCAAAAGTCGACAATCCAGAAATTCCGAAAGTGTCGACGCCAGGAATCGGCGCCGATTCTCTGTTCAGCAGCCAGTGGGGCATGACTGATAATAATGTCATCTCTGGTTGGAAGGGTGCAAAAGGCGAAGGATTCGTCGTTGCAGTTCTCGACTCGGGTGTCGACTACACTCACGAAGATCTCGTCGACAATATGTGGAGAAACCCGGGCGAAACGGGAGTCGATGCAAAAGGTCAAGACAAGGCTTCAAATAAAGTCGATGACGATGGCAACGGCTACGTCGATGACGTTGTTGGTTGGGATTTCGTAACGGACGACAACAAACCGTTCGATTTGAGCGTTAATCCAATCGATCTCTTGTTCGGCGGCGGAAACCCAGGTCACGGAACACACTGCGCGGGTAACGTCGCGGCTCGTGGCGATAACGGCAAAGGAATTGCCGGCGTTGCACCGAAAACAAAAATCATGGCTCTTCGTTTCCTCAGCGAAAAAGGCGAAGGCTCGACAGAAGCAGCAGTTAAGGCGATTCAGTACTCTATTAAAATGGGTGTGAAAGTTTCGTCGAACTCATGGGGTTCTTCTGGAGAAGATCCAGCTGACGCCGCTGGCAACAAAGCGCTTCGCGATGTTCTCGAAGAATCGCGCCTTGCTGGACAATTGTTTGTTGCAGCAGCTGGTAACGGCGATGCACAAGGCAAAGGCTACGACAACGACACGAGCAAAGAGCCCGCTTATCCTTCAAGCTACCCAGATGTTCACATCTTGTCGGTTGCTGCGATCGACAAAGCTGATGGCATCGGTACTTTCTCGAACTGGGGAAAAGACACGGTTGATATCGGCGCACCAGGCGTCGCTGTTTTCTCGACGATGGTAGAAAATCAGTACAACGATAAAGTTATCGACATGCCCGAGTTCGGAATCACCGCGACTTGGGATGGTACTTCGATGGCAACTCCGCACGTCGCAGGAGCCGCAGCACTTTACTGGGCTGATCATCCGAAAGCGACAGCTGCTGATGTGAAAAAAGCGATTATGGAATCGGCAAAACCGATTGCTGTTCTGAACGGCAAAGTTGTTAGCGGCGGAAAACTTTCTGTCGAAAACCTCATGCGCTAGAAAACGTGTTCGCTTCTTCGGAAGTGAATACCTAGCGTCAGGATGCGGCTGCTGACCTGACGGGGTGTCGCCAAGGATGGTGGGTCCTGACCAAAAGTGAAGAGGTACCGGAAACGGTACCTCTTTTTTTTCGCCTTTTGGATTTCGCGATCTACCTAGGGAGAAAGCCACTCTTTGAGACTCTCGCGATAAGCCGCGGCTTCGTCGTTCGAAGCCAGTTCGATGGCGCGTTTCGCACTTTTACGCGCACTGAGTAACGAACGAGTGCTCAGAATACTGTTTTTCGGAGTGCGCTCGCTCTGTGTTTTGGCAAGAGCACCTTGCGCTGTCGCAAGATTGTGCCAAACAACCGAGAGCTTTGGATGCGCCGACGAAGCGCCGGTTAAAACGTCGACAGCCGACTCGAAATCTTTTTTTGCGTAAGTGACATTACCGAGTCCAATCAACGAACCAAGGCTTGTCGGCCACTTCTGAAGAACGGCTCGATACGATTTTTCAGCTTCATTGATTTTTCCAGCTTGCTCGAGACCCGCTGCGGCCGTGGCGTTCGCAAGTTCACCGGCGGCAGGGCTGATTTCGCCCGGGGGCAGCACCGCGAGACCCCAGTATTCTCCTAGCATCCACGATCGTTCGAATTTGTGAAGCGACCACTTTTTTGCTTTTTCGCTTCCCGAATGAAGGGTGATCGTTTCCTTTCCAAGGTCGTATCCGTAGGCAACGGCATAATGCCAACGCGGATACCAAGTCAGCGCGAGATTTTCAAAAACGATCACAGGACGACCGCGCGAAATTTCTTCGATGAGAATCGGAAGTCCGTTGAATTGAACTCCCATCATGCCCTGCCGGCGTGTTGCCCCTACAAGGTCGGCTGGCATCGTGCCTTTTTTGTCAGGCGTAAAAACTTGCCTAGCGATTTCTTGTACGTCGACTGTTTTTCCAGCCCAACTTAGAGTCATCGCGAGAGTTGCGGGCCCACAGTATCCCTCGCTCTGTTCGATGAACGGAACACCTGGTATTTCGACCTGTCGAGGTGACGCTTTCGCATGCGTCGCGAGAAGCCGTTCAGTCTGAATCGCGCGAGTTGCGCAACCAGAAGAAAAAAGGCCCACGGCGAGACACGCCGTGAGCACGAGGTTTCGATCAAGCTTTGACCGCATAAGACTCCGTTAGATTCGCTTGAGCAGAAGCAGAATAATGATGATCAGAAGAACTGTTCCGAGACCGATGAAAACCACATCGCCACCGGCGCGGTTCGATTCGATCTGTGACGCGAGATTTTTAACTTCGAAATCAGAAAGTGCCGCGAGACGCATTGATGCTTCCTCGCTCGATACGCCAGCTTTCGCGAGTTGCGACTTCACTTCTTCGCGCTCGAGAAACTGATTGATGGTCTGTTGATTCTCGACCCGGTTCAATTCGCTCACTACGGTCTGCGTTGCGATCATGCCGGCATGAGCCAACGGCAGGTTTGAAAGCTCGAACATTGTGAAAGCAAGGATCGCGGCAACCGTGGTTCGAAGGGACTTATTCATTCAGGACCTCTCGTGTGATGGGGATCGATGCCCCGGAAAACTATCCATGTTCTTCTCACAATTCAATTGTGCAATCGAGGGGCCTAAGCACTTTAGAGCTTCGAACGCCCTGCGCCAAAACGGCTTTTAGAATCAAGCGACTTCGACGTTAGGCCAGTCCTAAGTTTTTCTGCGATCGAACTTCGGCTACAAATCTCTGCGCCTGTTAGACTGAGAACTATGCCACTTGTCCTAGCTAAGACTCCACTCGCGGTCGCGTTTGCGTTCGCATTGACGATTTTTTCGCCGAGCCCTTCACACGCCTTGATGGAATGGGCTGCGTATCGAACGAAGCCTGTGATTGAACGGACTAAGATCGACGAATCGGTCGCTGCGATGCTCGAGTCTGTTGAAAAAACGAATTCGGGCGGATTTAAAACACAGCAGATTAATTTTTGTGCACAGAAAAATCAGATCTGGGAAACCTCGGTTAATGCGTCTTGCAGTTCAACTGCGTCTGGTTCGAAAAAATACGTGTGGCCACCAGTTCTAACAAACGAGGGCGCGAATTTCGAGTGGATTGCACTCACCCGTTTTGCGACTGTCTTTTGCGAAAAAAATCCGGCCGCTACCGTTTGTTCTTTGCTCGAACTCGAGACATCGTCGAAAAAAACGGCGCTTCGCACTTTTGTAGATATGGTTTTGCCTATGGCACGGGCGGACGAAGGTTTCGACCGAGATCCTGACGCAATCGATTTATCGCCGGTGCCAGCTCCTGTGGCGGCGCCCCCGCCAATGCCAGCTCCTGTGACATTCTGCAAAGTACAGACAGACGTCATCACGACGAAATCCGGAAAAAAGATCTTTTTAGATTTCGGAGTTCAGCCCGCAGAGAAGCACGCAAATTTGCTGCATTCGACCGCTGCTATGGCGGCGAGCGATAAAACGAAAATCGCCCTTCAAGACAACCTTGGGCAGTTAAAAAAGATGGGCTCCGTCATCATCGAAAATTTTAATAGGAAACGGCCGTGGGTGCTTGAGCGAATTAAAAATGATCAGGTGACTTGGATCGGGACAGAACAGTCCGCAGGTGAGCTAGGACCACGCGGCGGCCTCGACTTCGCGAGTTCTTTCGACGACCTGGGCGCAAAACTCGCGCGCAAGACGACAAAAAGCCTCGCTGACGAAGCAATGATTAGCGGCGCGTGTCCGAGTGCCTCGGTCTGCACATGGCTTCACGACTCGCATGCTCGAAACAAAGTGAAGCTCGTCCCACTTGAGGCGGACGAAGACAAACAGAAGACCCTCGCTATTCTCAAAGATATCGCTCGAATATTTAAAGATCTCGACGTGCTTGTCTCCACCGGAGTCATCACGAAAGATGAACTCGGTTTTATTACCCGCGAATATACGAACATGATGATCGTCGCCGAGATTTCTGCGGACCCGAAAGAACGAGAAAAAGTAAAACGTAGACACGGGCGTTCCGACGTCTCGCAGGCCGTCGCCGGATTTTATGACAATGCGGTTGCGCTGAAGAAGATCTCGCACGAACGCCAGCGCTCGATGGTGCTAACGGCGCTCGCTCAAAACTCGAACGGAATTTTGGCCGTCGGGAACAACCACAAAGCGAATATGGTCCCGCTTCTCGAATCGCTTTGCGATAACCCGAATCCCGCTCCAGCCGCGCCGCCCAAAGGGCGCGCCAAGCGCCCGGCAACTACAAAAAAGGTAGAGAAATAGTAGCCCGGAGTATGACAACGACACCCCTGTCGCGATACACTCGCCTGCTATGCTGGGCGCGCGAAAAACGAAACAAAATCCCGATTCAACTCCGCTTCGTACTTACGTACGTCGGTTTTGGCGCCCGTTCGCGCTCGGTACGCTGACTCTCGCGCTCACGAACCTCTTCGATATCCTCACGCCCTTCGCCCTGATGAAGGCAATCGACGCAATCACCGGTGGTGATCGTGTAAAACTGCACGAAGCGATTTTGCTGTACGTCGGTTTTATGATTGGAGCTGTCAGCTTTCGCCACCAATGGAGAATTCATTTCGGACGATTCCATCACTCGGTCGCAGAAGACATTCGCAATCGGCTCTTCACGAAATACTCCGAACTAGGCCCGAGCTTTTTTGAAAAGAACGCGACCGGCGAATTGATGAGCTTGATGATCAACGATGTAAACACCTTCCGTATGGCGGTCGGTCCTGCGCTGCTCATTCTTCTCGATGCGTTGTTCCTGATCGTGTTTATTGTTCCGTTCATGCTTTCGATTTCCGTTGAGTGGACTTGGAAAACGATGATTCTACTTCCATTCGTCCCGTTCGTGATTCGTTACATGGAAAACCGAATCGCCACGGCAAGTCGCATCAGCCAGGACCGACTTGCCGAGATGAGCGGATACGCACAAGAGCTCGTGACGGGTATTCGTGTCGTGAAGGGGTTTGCGCAAGAATCCTATAGGCAAAACGCCTTTCGAGTCTTCGCCGATAAATACGCTTCGGCGTGCAACAAAGTTTCAAGTTACGACGCGCTTTTTGAACCAGCTCTGCAAATCGGAGTCGCGACGGGCAGTGTAATACTTCTCGCTTGGGGTTCGAAAGACGTCCTCAGCGGCGCCGTCACGCTAGGAACTTTCGTCGCGTTCCACGAATATATTAAACGCATGATCTGGCCGATGGCCGCGATCGGTTCGGGACTTTCGCTGATTCAACAGGGACGCGCGAGCTATGGACGAATCAACGAAGTGCTGCAAACCCAGCCAGATGTGATTGATGCAGGATCTGCGGCACTCGACGCCTTTCACACACTCGATGTTCGCAAACTCACCTACACCTATCCTGGCGCTTCACAACCAGCTTTACGCGATGTCTCGTTTTCCCTAGGTAAAGGCGAGGTTTTGGGAATTGTCGGACCGGTCGGAAGTGGTAAATCAACTTTGATTCAATTGCTCGGTCGCATCCGTCCCGCACCTGCGGAAACGATTTTCGTTAACGGTCGTTCCTTTGAAGAATTCGGAATCGAAGCCTGGCGCTCACGTCTCGCAGTTGCTCCGCAAGACACGTTTCTTTTCTCTCGTTCGGTCGAAGACAACATTCTCTTCGGGCAAGGCCTCGTCGGATCCGAAATGTCAGGAGCCGATACCCTTGCGCACAGTTTGCACCCGGATGCGATTGCAACGGCGGACGCCGTGGCCATTCGTGAAGAAATCGAGCGACTCCCCTTGGGTTTCCGCGCTTGGCTTGGCGAAAAAGGTGTCAACCTTTCGGGCGGTCAACGTCAGCGACTCACCATCGCTCGCGCACTCGCGCATTCGAGTCGTCGCCTTGAAAGTCCGGCCGACATTGTGGTGCTCGATGACAGCCTGTCGGCTGTCGATGGAAAAACGGAGGCGGCAGTGCTTTCGTCTCTGAAAAACAAAATGACGGCGATTATTATCTCGCACCGCCTGGCTGCGGTTAAACACGCAGATCGAATTCTTGTCCTCAACGATGGTCGTATCGAAGCTTCAGGCCGTCATGAAGAGCTGTTGCGCACTAGTCCAACATACAAACGTATTCACGAGCTTCAAAGCCAAGCTGGCAACCAACCTGAGGTCTCGCTATGAACGAACAAGATCTAGAGTTCGATAGCCGAGACCAGCTGCAGAACGGCCTTGGCGTTTTTGGATTACTGAAGCGTCTCGCGATTTATTTCAAACCTGAAAAGCTCGCGTGCATCGCCATCGCGATCTTGGTCGTTATCAATGCTCTCATTGGTCGAGCCATCGTCGTTCTCTTTGGCATTGCTATCGATCGCGGCCTAATCGCAAAGGATCCCGAGTTTCTCCTCTATGCCGCTGGTGGATACTTCGTGTTGGAAGCCGTCATGATGTCGCTACAGGTGGGCATCGCTACTTGGTTTGCGCGAATCGGAAACCGAGTTCTTTATCGGCTGCGTGATCACTTGGTCGCGCACATGCAAAGTCTTCCGGCTTCGTATTTCGATCGCGTCTCGAGCGGAAAAATTGTCACGCGGTTGACGTCAGACACTGTCAGTCTCACCGAACTTTTCAATCAAGGATTGTTAAGTATCTTCTCGAGCGTAATTTCAATTATCGCAATCGTCATCGCGATGGCAGTTATCTCCCCGAAGATGACCCTGCTCACTTTAATGGTCGCACCACCGATGACTTATCTCGCCTTTCGATTGTCCGATCGAATTCTGATTGTACAGCGCGAAGCGAAGCGACAGGTTTCTGCGATTAACGCTTTTGTCGCTGAAAGCGTTTCTGGCATCCGGGTCATACAGCTCTTCAATCAAGGTCGAACACAACGTAAACGCTTCGACAGCCTCTCGCGACAGTATCGCGATACCAGTCTACGTTCTGTCGCGTTGTACGCGCTATTTTACCCAACCGTCTCATTGTTCACTGCGATCTCGGTAGCGACGGCACTCTATATCGGTGGCGACTTAAGTTTTTCTGGTGCTGTAAGCACCGGCGCGATGATCGCATTTATTTTTCACGTAAAAGATTTCGGCGACCCGCTTCGAAACATTCTAGAGCGTTACCAGTTGTTCCAAAACAGCGTCTCGTCAGGTGAGCGAATATTTTCTCTGCTTGAAGAAACTCCCGAGTCGTCGCCAGCAAAACCCTTGCCGATGATGACTCCAGTTGAAGGACATCTCGTCTTCGATAACGTAAGCTTTCAGTACGGACCGAACCTTCAGCCGGCACTCTCGAACGTTACGTTCGAACTTCAAAGTGGTAAAACGTTGGCCGTCGTTGGCCGCACTGGCAGTGGCAAATCGACTTTAATTTCACTGCTTCAACGATTTCGCGACCCGACTTCAGGTCGAATACTTCTTGATGGAGTCGATCTCGGATCAATCGATCGACAGACCGTTCGACGCGCTATTGGCGTCGTTCAGCAAGACGTGTTTCTCTTCCGTGGCACAATCGCTGAAAATATTTGTCTCGAGGATCCTTCAGTTTCTCAAGAGAGAATTCTTTGGGCTGCCAATGAGGCCGGACTTACTCGCCTTCTACAAATGCGGCCGGGCGGACTTTCTGCGGTCGTGGAAGAGCGCGGAGCCAATCTTTCCCTAGGAGAACGGCAGCTCATCGCTTTTGCGCGAATTCTGGCGTTCGATCCTCAAATCCTCATTTTGGATGAAGCGACCGCGAGCATCGATTCAGAAACCGAATACCTGCTTCAAGCCGCCACACGACGAGCACGCACAGCACGGACTTCCATCATCATCGCCCATCGCATTTCAACCGTTGCTGATGCCGATCGTGTTTTAGTTTTACGCCAAGGTGAAGTGATTGAAGCCGGCGTGCCGGAAGATCTAATGACTCGAGAGAGCGTGTTTCGCGAGATGGCGCAGGCGCAGCAGTTAGAAGGCTAGCCTAAGACGCTGTCGTGCCGATCGGCAGCCGAATGACAAATCGAGTATTCGATGAGGTGGCATCGAGCAGCAGTTCCCCACCGTGTCCGCGCACGATCGAAGCTCCGATCGACAGTCCTAATCCCGTTCCGGCCCCGACGGGTTTTGTCGTAAAGAAGGGTTCGAATATTTTTTCGCGGTGTTTCGGATCAATTCCATCGCCAGAATCTGTCACAGCAATTTCGATCCAATTGCCGCGCTTCGACGCTTCCACTTTGATTTTTGCGTTCGGCAACTTTGCCACTGCGAAAAAAGCGTTCGTCAAAAGGTTCAGCAACACCTGACATAATTGAACCGAACGACAGTTAACTTTAAGATCTGGATCAATCTGTGTTTCTAGAATCACACCGGTGGTGATGAATCGTTCCGCGCAAAGGCCAAGGACATCATTGACGATCACGTCCGCCGAGACCGACTCCATTGGGTCAAGACTGCCATCTCTCGAAATAGTTCGAAGGCCCTTAATGATCGCCGCGACTCGTGTCGTCGTTGCATCAATGCGATTCACGATGTCGAGCGCTCGGTCACGCGGAATGGGATCTTGATTCAAAACATCGATCAGTCGCCCAGAGTATCCAGATATAATTGCGAGCGGATTGTTGATTTCATGCGCCACACTGCCCGCCATTTGACCGAGGCTTGCCATACGAGATGCGGCGATCTGTCTTGCGCGTTGCTCTTCTAGCTGACTTTCCATCATCTTTCGTTCAGTCATATCGCGGACCATTACCACAACCGTATCAGAATCACGCTTTGAAATAACGTTCTCAAACCACATCGTTCTTCCGTGAATTTCGAGTGGATACGATATCGAGCGCTTCTCGCCCGTCGCGAGGACCTCCACTACGAGCGTCTCGACTCGCGCACCAAGCTCATCGCCGAGCCTCATGCGCACTAGACAGCCGATCAAATCCTCGCGCTTCGCGAGAAGTTGCTCGTCGGATGTTGCGAAGATTTCAACGTACCGAGCCTTCGAATCTAAAATGAAAACGATGTCTGTTGTGGAAGAGATGGTGAGTCGCAGGTTTTCCCGGCTCTGATGCAGGCGAGTTAACTGGGCAAAGAGCATCCACAGCAGGCCACAGATTAGCAGGACCAGTAGAGCAATCATGGCGTACGAGGCGCCATTGTGCAGTTGTCGATCCCAAAGCCAAAGGCTTCCGAGGATCACACAAATCACGCTTCCGGTGAGGGTTACGAAAGGGATTCGACCAGCTTTATAAGTTCTCCAGTTGGAAGCGCCCATAGGGAACAAGCTGAACTAAGAGCGCTGGGAAGCCAAGTTTTTTTAATTGTCCTTGAGGCCCCGGAAGTTTGTTGCAGCACGCTCGGAAAGGCGAACCTGTTTCTGCCACTTTCCGATTTCTTCTTCGTACTCAGACTTTTTCGACTGCAGACGCTTTCGCTCTGAGCGCGCTTCGTCGTCCTTCGCTTTTAAAGCTGAATCAAGATCGGTAATAGACTGATTTCGCTCCGTGTAAGTCGAGCGGTCCGCTTCGACTGTCTTGAGTCGCTCTTCGTAAGCCACTATGTTGGCTTGGCGTTTTTCGCGATTCGCCTCGACCCGCTGCAGAGCTGTACGAAGCTCGTCCACCTGACTGTCCTCGGCGCTCATTAAATCACGTTCTTGCTTTAACAATTGATCAACTTCAGCTTTTGCCGCGTTAACGCTCGCTTGATCCTTCGCAGACTGACCGGTCTGCTTCACGATAGCGGCTTTTTGCCGTTCGATCGTCTTCAACGCCTTGTCTGTTTCCGCAAGGTTCGAAACAACTGTGCCGAGATTCGCTTGGTACTGCTGCAAATTTGTTTTGCTCGCAGCCACGTTCTCGTTCATCTGCTGAACTTTTGCTTTCACGTCGGTACGTGCATGTGCAGCTTTAGACATTCCTACGACCGTCATCGCGAGACCGATCACCACTGCATTTGATACGATTGATTTCACTGGGTACCTCCGTTACTTGCTTGCTCGCGTCGATTCTGGTCGGCGTTCATAGGACAGTTGTTCTTTAAACTTGATCGATAATGACCGATTTCGTCTTCCCAGTATTCGCCATCGAAATCCCACTGAAGCGATTTTGATTTTGGAATTGCGCTCGCTGGAACACGATTTGATTTTTCTCCGCCTGCGACTTGAAAACGAATGTTCTCGCCGCTTGCCGAGAAGACTTCATAGCGAAGCAATTCATTATTATCCATGTAGCGAGCGAGGTCCGTTCGGATTTTTACCAACCGATTAGCAATGACAGTTTCAAGCTTCTGTTTGATCTCGGCAACTCGGCGATCAGCACCGATCACAACCTCACGGTTGTATTGTCCAACGGCCTTCTTCGCTTCGTTGAAGAGATCGACCGAAAAGAATCGATCGTTCAGGCGACTCAGTTCCGATTGCAAATCCGACTGCCACTGCTGGCGGCTTTGCTCGAGTTGCGGCTTAAACCGGATTGATGCGATATCTTTCTTAATTTGTTCGATGCGACGGCGTGACTGATTCACTTTTACTTGTGCCTCTTTCAGGCTGCGATCGATTTCGACCTCGATCCTCGCATAGACCGCACGTTCGTCGACTTGCCGATTCAGACTCTTCTGGAGGTTGATGAAATCTTTTTGGCGCGCAACTTCGCGAATCACGGGGCTTGGAAGTCCGTCGACATCTTTTACGTCGGTGCGTCCCGGCTTGTTGAAACCAACCAAGAAGCGGCGGACAGTTCCGTAACGACCGTCAGTGAATGACTTCGCTGACTTGTCGAAAGTGTCGATGCTCGTAAGCATCGAGCGATACTCTTTTTCAAGTATCGAAAGCGTGCGGTAAGCGTCGCCGTATTGGCAAAGGTGCAGGTATCCGATCGTTTGAATGACGTACGACTCTGGTTTGTAGGCCGCCGCGAAAAATGGCGAGTGGATCGAATACATATTTCCGATCGCGCCTTCGTAATCGTTCGACAAAAGCTGAGCCCAGCCCATTTCAGCGAGACCCTGCAACCACAACGGGTGGTCTTTGTTTACAGTGAGGAACGCTTGGTGAGCTTCTTTGTACTTCTGCTCTTGGAAATACATTCGCGCCAAATTCAAAGCGATCAGACCTTGGAATTCGCGTGCCGATTCTTCCGCACGTGGAAGTTTAATCAGACCTTCCTGAAGTTCGAGCGCACGCTTCTTAGAACCGATTTGATATTCAGAAAGAGCTTCTACGAATTTTGCCTGGAGGTAGCGCGGATGATCGTCCGGAACCTTCTTTGACCACTCAAGCGCAGTTTTAAATTTCTCTGCTGCCGCCGAACTTTCAGCAATCAACGCCGCAGCTGTCGCCAGCGTCGCCGGAGTCTGATCCTGCAGAACTTCGTAGTTCTTCATCGCCTTTTCGAGAGCTTCACCGAACGCACGAGTCGTGACGTTTGGAGTCGTCCAATCAACCTCTTTCAAGAGGCGCGCTGAATAGTATCCGTTTCCAGATTCAAATACCCGACGAGCGCGGTCGCTGAAGTCGGTCATAAGACCAAGACTCTTCGAGCACGATGCCAAGAAATAGTCTGCTTCGGCTTGCCACTCTTTTTTATTCGAGATCGAATGGAAGAGTCCCACCGCAGCTCCGCACTGATGCCCCTGCTGATAAAGCAAGAGACCACTGAGGAATCGAAGCTCGTCCGCCGACAAGGCCACAAATTTGGCGAGCTTCAATTCGGTTTCTGGCGAAAGCTTAAGAACAAGTTTTGCCAACACCGAGTCATCGACTTTCCCTCGCTGAATTGCGACGGCTTTAAGCTTCTTCATCGCAGCTACGCCAAACGGTGCTCGCGTCAAAGTTTTCAGTTCTACGGCGGTCACCATTGCAGGCGACTGAAGAGGAGCAAAGATTTTCGACTCGAGCGTCTTTTGTGCGCGCGAATCGAGAGCGAAATGCGAATTCGAGAAACGCTCTTCGCGTGGAATTCGCAGTCGTGGGATAGCTTCAACACCAGGGGCGAGATCGTACTTTACGACGCCACCTTCGGATTTCGAAAGTCCAGGGAACGACATCGACTCCTGCATCCCGGCATCCGATGATGCGGTTCTTGTCGACTCGACAGTTGATCCTCCTGTCTCCATTGCCGGAGCTCTTGGCGGAGGAACCATTAGAGTAGAAGTTTTAGCTGTGCTGACTGGTTTTGGCGAATTTCCAAAAAGAGAATTCGAAACGCCGCTTAACGCCGCTTTTGCCACCGCAACTTTCGATTCTAACCAACCCATTGCGGAAGTAGGCGCGCCGGGACGCATCTGACGGATCGTACCGCCACGGTCGTTTTGAGCCGACAACCGCGCATCAGAATATTCTTTGTTCGGATCTAACACTTCGGCCGAAGCCGATTGGGCGATCACCGACACCACACAAAACGCCATCGTCGCTAGCAAGCGTGCATGCCGAGCGAAGAATTGTTCTGAATTTCTGAACTGGTTCGAGTGAACCATAAATTACTCCTAGGAATCAGTAGTAAAACGTAAATCCGAAAAGCAGCATCGATGTCTGTGCAGTCTCTGTATTCACAGTTGTCGATGGCGTTCTGTAACGAACGATCTCTTCCTGGAACCAACGATTCTTATAGTCGACTCTGAACGCCGCGTACTTGCTGAAGAAGAACGACTGAGTGATGTCCAACGATACAGTTGGAGCATTCAACGATGCGTTGCCGAGCTCGCGCTGTTGATCGTAATTTGTCATGCCGATGCCCGGTGAAATCGCCATGTCGAAATAAATGATCGTGCCGTTCAACACACTCATCTTTGCGTAGAATGGTACCCAATTCGCCGACAGACCTTGGAAACCTTTGATCTTGCCGTGATTGGCAAATCCAGATTGCGCCTTTAAATTTGAAAGCGCCTTGTTATCCATCGAATTTGTTTTTTGATAGTGAGCCTCGACACCAAAACGCTCGCTAAAATAATACCCAAGCGAAGCCGCCATCGTTGGGCCGTCGCTCCATGGATCATTCACCAGAGTTCCATATTGAAGCGAAAGCGCGAGGCGATTTGCTTTCGTATAGAGACGATTCTGAACGACAGAAAAGTCGGTGTCTTTTGACGCCCAGTACTTCTTCTCGAGGTCCGTCACGTCGACCTTGTCATTCGCCCCTGCAGCCGTCGGAGCCTGCGCCAGCGCGGTGTTTGGACTTATAGCTTGAACTGCGCCGACGATGACGGCCGTCGCCAGAAGCGCTTTCAATGATGCACACAAAGTTGTAACAAGATGGGACGACATACTTAGGTTCCTCACTTCACGTAATCTACGGATTCTTTGATATTCTCGTCGAAATTTCGACGCACTTTATAAAGCGGCATAAAATCAATGACTCGTTTTTGTACGACGTAAGAGCCGTCGGGGTTGCGGACTTGGCCGTCAACGTCCAGGGCGTCGAAATTCACGTCTTGAGTTTTTCGATACTCAACCTTCTTCGCCCAAACTGTCGAAGTTGCTAACAACGCGGAAAGCATCAGAGCGCTTCCTATAAGAAAACTAGAGATTCTCATATCAGCCTCCCTTCTTTTTCTCTTGCGCAGGTTCGCGTTCGCGCGCCTGTGCCGTCGACTCGGGTTTCATATTCTGTTCGATCGTTTTAATTTTAGCGCCGATGTCATAGCCCACTTTTCCGCGCGCGCGACCTTTTTCAAGTGCAACACGAAGTTCACGAAGCGTGTGAAGAGCTTTGATCGGTTCTTTGGTCAAAGCGTCATAGACGAGAGCCAACTTCGAACGCGTCTCTGCAACTTCCGGTTTGATCGCGATGGCGCGACTTAAAAAATCTGCCGCTTCCGAACCTTTTTGGTTTTCGATCATCAAATCACCCAGAGCCGCAAGCGCTGGGTAGCTATCGCTCTTCAAAGCAAGTACGGCGCGATAGTACTTCTCAGCTTCCGAGTTCATACGATCGCGGTGGTGTACTTGCGCGAGCCAGAGCAATGCGGGCGTCAAAGTTGAATCCGCTTCAACTGCCAGCTTCATTTCTTTGGCGGCAGCCGCGACACCGTCTTGCTTTTCGATCATTCGCGCTTTTTCATAGTGCACAAGGCCGATCGGTCCGCCCGCCTTCTTTTCAGCGAGATCGAACATCCAGTGAGCTCGAAGCATTTCTCCGCGCTGCGAAGCTGCGATGCCCAAGAAGTACGGACCCCAAGGTGAATCCATATGGCGTGCCGACATTTCGACGCCGAATTTTTCAACCTGTTGCCAGTCCTGTTTTTGAACGCAGCTACCAGCCGCTTGAACCCAGAGCTTCCAATGCGAAAGTTCCTTAGGAGCCGCGCAGATTCCGCCGGTCGAAGCCGAACGAAAGTCCAGCCCGTAATGATTTGCGAGGAATGGACGCGCTTTTTCAGCCGCCTTCGGATCGAATTTCGTATCCGCGCTTTGAGGTCCTGTAGTTGCGCAACCAACCATTGTCACGACGAGCGCGAGCAATGAAAAACTTGTGGCCGAGCGTTGCATCACCGAGTTCACAGGTCACCTCCGAACGACTTACCAAAGCCTGAATCCATTCCTATCAACTTCCAGTTCTGCATTCCTATCAACTTCCAGTTGAATGCAGGAACCAAACGCGGAAGCGCTTCCACTTCGACTTTCGTTGAAACTTCGGTCTTCATGTTTAGACGGTCCAACTTTTCCTGCAGCACTCCAGCAAATCCGTCGAGTCGCGATGACTTGCGAGCGGCGTCAATCGCTTGGCTCAACGCCTCGATACCCTTTTCTTCCATCGGCATCGCAATCGTTTCGATCTCTTTAGCAAACGCGAGCTGATCTGCTTGCGGAACATCCGCAGGCAACTTCATCGCTTTCACCGTCTGAGCGTAATCGATATAGAGTTCACCGAGCTTCGCATAACTTTCGATAGCGACTGCATTGTCGCCCATCTTCGCTGCCGATTGATAAGCCTTCTGAGCTTTTTCGAGTCTCTCTGTCTTCATAGCGAGAACCATACCGATCCGTTCGACGCGAGCTTTTACACTCTGGCCACGATATTCATCGTCAAGGATTCGGGCTTGAAGGAATCGTGCGCGCGCTGGAATATCCTTCGCGTCGCGAAGCGCAGATTCTCGTCCAACGACTCGCCGTGAAAGAGCGAACGCCTTCGCCGAGTCACCAGCCTTGTAAGCGGCTTCAGCTTCTTCGACTATAAATCTGCTTGCTGTTGGCTCGAGCCCAAGCGACTCAATCTTACCTCGAATCGAGGACATCTGTTTTTCGTCCCGCAATTCTTTTGCAACTTGCAGTGCCTTCTCTAAAATGCGGAGTTTGTTCTGAGGCTTCTTTCCTTCAGCAGGCAGAACAAACTGCGCCATGTACATCTGCAACGCCTGCTCTTTGCCATCGCGTGTACCCGACAGTGCGAAAAAGTCGCTGGCTACGACACGCCAATGAGCACGCTTCTCGGGCTCGAATTCGGCAAGGCTCAAAACGACTTTTGCGGCGAGATCGAGGCGTGCGATCGCTTCGAACGTGTGCGCAGCTTGAGTCAGACACTCTTTGATGTTTCCAGCTGCAGGGAACATTCGGCTCATGTCCGAACACATCGACGCTCCACCGGAGGCGTCACCGGTCTTGAACAAAATCTGACTCGCATTCCACCAAGCGCGTGGAGCTAGTTCAGAAGCTTTGTTTTCAACAGCGAACGCCTTGTACATTTCAACGGCTTTGAGCGGATCGCCCTTTTGTTCGATCTCGCCAACTTCCGCAAACCACGCCTCGCGACGGATTTTGCCAAGCTGTTCTTCCCGAACTTTTGCGGTCGGACCGGTGGGAACTCCGCGTGAGAGCAATGCTTGCGCAGATTCTTTCAGACCGCGGTAGTCTTTACGGATGTTAAGAATATCCAGATAGAGATCTTGCGCTTTTAACACCTTCGCATTCGATGCCAGCGCTTCGGTCGGATAAGTCGCCCAGCCGATGGCTCTGAATTCGCCAGCAGATGCGTCGTACTTTTCTTTTTCGTAGGCGATGAATGCTTTCTTGAACCTGAGGTCCAGAGCATAAGGTCCCTGCGGAGCCCACTTAAGGTAAGCCTGTGCGAGTTTTCCGAAAGATTCTTCGTCTGCGTCGCTCCACTTTCCGTCGCCAACTGCTTTTTCCAAAGACAGGACGGCGCCATAAGCGGCGTCGACGGCAAGCTTAGGATCCGTCTTCATCAAATCAAACGAAATCTTTTTTGCTTCGGGAAGCGAATTGCTCGAAACCATCGCATAGTTCGTGCTCGCTTCACGGAATCGACCGCGTGCGAACATGAGGTCGGCGTAAGCGTAACGTACCTGCGCGGCCTCGTGACCAACTAGTACCGTATTCGAGAGGTAAATCTCATAGGTGCGAAGTGCGTAATCCGCAGTTTCAGCAAGTTTGTCTTTCTTCCAATAGGCGTGCAGTTTCGCACCTAACTTCTTAGAAACCTCGACGACTTTAGCATCACACGATGCGCGAACAGGTGCCTTCTTGTCGAACTGATCGCAAGCGGCATCAAGCTCGGTGAGTCCACCAACAGCGACGTCACGACGTTTTTGACGATCGGCGTTCCAGATTAACTTCTCGTGCACGAGCGCAATTTGCTCGGACTGAGGAGACTTCGCAAGTATCTGCCGAAGTACGATGTCGACTTCAGTGTATTTTGAATGGCGCTCGTAAAGATCAACGAGTCGCAAAACGTACGGAACAGGATCCAAATCGCGAGCTTGAACCGCGAAATATTCGACGGCATCACTTGGCTTACGACCTTCAGAATAAAATAAAGCTAAATCGTTCAGCGCTTCTTTACGAAGATCGAGCTTCGCAACGTTGACGCCATCTTTTGCACGTTCGTGTCCGAACGCGATAACTTCTTCAAGAAGGCGCATGCCGCCCAATTCATCCTGAAGATTGTATTTAGCCCACGCTGCCTTATAGAGGCCGTATGGATATACACGCGCTTGCGGATGATCTTTGATTTTCAAGAATAGCTCGAGTGCAGCAGCGAATTGTCGACGCTGATACTGAATCTCTCCTAAAGAAAGAAGTGAATCAGCAACCAGTGGCGAGTTCGGGTGCTGTGCTAGGAGTTTACGGAACTGTTCTTCGGCTTTTTTATCTTCACCCGTCTGTTGATAAGCATACGCAGTGTTGAAGACAACCACGTCGCGAGCACGGAAGCGCGGGAAGCGCGACTCGATGTCGAGATAAATTTTCACGGCCTTCTTTACTTGAACAACTTCAGAAGCCTGCTTCACCAACTCGGGAGCAAAGCGGACCATCTGATTCGAATCGCGGTGAATTTCAAAGAAGCGCTCGGTACGAGCACGGCGCATATAAATCTCGCCGAGACGGAACAAAATTTCTGGCTCCATTCGCGTATTCTTATAGCGAACTTTCAATTTCTCGAGCTGCTCTAGAGCTTTCATTTCAGAACGCATGACAAGCATCTCTGTTTTCAGAGCTTTGACTTCGTTTCCTGTTTCATCGCCGGCTTTTAATTTCAATTCTTCTTCAATCGACTTCGCCGATGAATCAGGTGCCGCAAACGCAGGCTGGCCCACGATCAAAATCGTGAGCATTGAAAACATGGCCTTCTTGAGATTTGACATCATCACTTGAGGCCCTCCGGGTCGAATGTCACTTGTATGCGGGCGCCAGCAACGGGAATCGCGGAGCCATGGAAACGAACTGAATTTGCAGAGGCACGGTAGCTCCAGCCATTGACTGGGTCTTTCGGTACGACGACACCGTTAACGATTACTTTGATTGTCTCAATAATCGGTTTGCGATCGAGAGCCCACTCGGTCAACATCTCGAGCACGCGTGAACGAACGTTGGTTAAAGCGCGGCGGAAATCTGCATCGCAGATCGATTCGCTTGTTCCACCCGAGGCATTTGCGAGATCTGTATACTGTATTCCAGGTGATGAAAAACCCCACTGGGCTGTTTTGCAGCTTGGATCCGCTAACGTAACGCCGATCAAATGCGCGACCCAGCTTCGATCGCCCAAAGGCAACACTGGCTTAATCGCATCGAGCGCGGCAACGTAGTTGATCGAGGTGTCGGATTTGTCTTCTTCATCAGTCAAAAAGATAACGTTCAAAAGCGAATCTTTGCGGAGAAAACCTGCGTTCGTTTTTCCGGGAGCAGACGCTGCAAGCGCAGCCATCATCGCCTCACGGCCACGCTCTACCGGTGATCCAGTTTCACCCGCCTGAACTCGAGCCGCCAAAACAGCAGTCAAGTTTGGTGTCGTCTTAGTCAAAACGATCGGAGTACCTGGCTGCGCAATCAATTTACCTTTTGCACCGCTACCGCTCATGTCCGTTGTCGTAACACCAATATTGTAATCCAAGCCTGTCGCGTTGAGGCCATCGATGAAGACCGGCATTTGCTTCGCAAGTTCTGCCTGACGACTTGCCATCGATCCCGAAGTATCGATCACCCACAACACATCGACTTGCGTGTTGTATGTCACTTGCTGACCGAAGTTTGAAGATCCAGCTTCAACGTCAAACGTTTGGCCGCTGCATCCGATGTGTAGTGCCGCTGCGAGTACGCAGACCAATATCGTTTTCATTATGCAGTCCTCTTGTTGTTTGAGCGTGTTGCCCATCCGTCGATTTCTGTTTTCACTCGTTCTTCAAGCCCGATGAATTTTAGTCCATACACAACCGGTGATTTCGCATCACCCGCGTTAAGGACCCGTCGTGCCATGACTTCGCACGCCGAATTGAACGCCGGAGTTTCCCGCGATGGTTTCACATGTAGATGCAATGTATCGGTCACCTTGATGTCGCCGATGCCAAGGACGAGACTTAAACCACCAGCGCTCATCTCGAGCGAACGCCCACGATAAAGCTTGTGATTGTTGTGAACCAGTATCGAGCCTTCGAACGCTGCCCGAGCAAAGCGGCGGCGGAAGAACACTTCATTCACAGCTCCACCAAGGTGTTCACTCAAAGATTCGCGAAGATGCTCAATCGTCTCGACATGGAATTCTGGCAGCGAAGAAATGCGCGTCCATTTTGGGAGACGTTTTGTCCAAACGTAATCCCAGTCTTTCAAATTATTTTCCTGAGTAAGACGAACAAGTTCGAGATACTCGAACGGACCGAAACGATGATCGCCCTTGAGAACGAACCAAGCCTCTTTACCGTCTTCAAGTTCCGGGACTGATTTCGGTTTCGTGTGACTGAATTTCACTGGCTTCGCGACGTTTGCGTTTTGATACTTCTGCCAGAATTCTTTGTGCATGACGAATACGGGATGCACGATGATTGCGACCCAATCCTTCTGATCTTCGTCGTAAACGTGATCAAACGGATCCAGCTCGCCCGACTTTACGCGTCCGAGAATATCCTCAACAGCGAATTGACCCACACAGGTGTCTCCGCGAGCAACGTGATAACGGTCGACGGGCGTCGTAAGCATGCAGAATTCCTCCACACCTTATTTCGGCCTCTATTTGAAAGGCCTCTAGTCCGGGTCCTAGTCCAAGTTTCTCTAGTATTTCCAAGAGTTCCGCGGGTCCTGTGTTGGGATGAGACGGAATCGAATCGGTGCGAAACACTTGCCGAGTTCTCTGCACGATGATGATCAGTATTTCGACGATTTATTTGAAACTCGAAGAAAACGAAACACCGCAGTTAACGAAATCTCTACAACGAACGTACCGTTCTCGTTTGCACACAATTCGAGTGCGGACGAACATGCCCCGTTCTGAACCCTATTGTTCGCGATTACGTCGAAACTTTGCACACGCAGACTCTGATCCAGATCGAGAAATGGCTAAGAGATCGCCGCGCAGTTTTGAGACAGCACTGTGATAATGCCTCGCGATATCAAGCGCGTTAGAAGTCGACCTAATGTTATGGTCTCCTCTATGACCGACCCTCAAAGTGGATTGCAGTCCATCATTGAAACAATGGAAAATTCTTCTGCAGGAGAATGTCTCGCAATCTTCGATCTCGATTCGACGCTTTACGATCTCACCTTGCGGATCACTGCCATCATCGATCGTTTTGCGAAGGATCCTGAAGCTTGCAGTCGTTTTCCAGATGCTTGTCGCCTCCTCGCGAAACTCGAAATACGTAGAAACGACTGGGGACTGACCGAACCGCTTGCGCGAATTGGAATAACTAAGAAAACGCATGCCGATTTTGTCGAAGAAGTTCAGAGCGCGTGGGCACTCGGTTTTTTCTCGAACGACTTTTTATACAAAGATTTTCCATTGCCCGGCGCTGTCCGTTTTGTCGAACGATGTTTGAAGGCCAAAGGAGACGTCTTGTATCTCACAGGTCGCGATACACCACGAATGGGATCTGGAACCGAAGTATCTCTTCGCGAATCTGGCTTCCCGCTAGATGGCGTTCGTTCACGTCTGCAACTGAAACCGGAATATTCCCTCGACGACGCCCAGTTCAAGGCTGATGAAATTTCAAAACTCGCTTTGAAATACAAACACCTTTGGCTTTTTGAGAATGAACCCGTAAATATCAACGCAGTTCTAAAGCGGACTCCGTCTGTTCAGATCGTCTTTGTGGACACATGCCACAGCGGACTTGAAGAGGTTTGCGATCCACTAGCTACAATCAAAACTTTCGATGGGCACTTCAAAATTCCCCTTTCGGATTTGGAGTAATTTCGATGGCGATTTCTCAAGACCTCCCCCTGCTGACAGGACGTAAACTCGAAAAAAGTTTTGCCTCGCGCGTGCTGTTCAAAGATCTTTCGTTCGGCGTTCCGCAAAAAGCCCGCATCGGTCTCGTCGGAGCCAACGGCGCAGGAAAATCGACTCTGCTAAAAATTATCGCTGGACACACAAAAGCGGATTCTGGCGACGTGGTTTCTGGTCGTGGTGTTCGAGTCTCCTTGCTCGAACAAGATGCCTCGTTTCCCCCCGAACAAACGGTCCGCGAGGCTTTAGTCGCCGCGCTCGAAGCTGCTGACATTGATCCATGGGACCCGCAGGTATTGAAGCGCACCGATCAAACTCTTTCGAAAATAAAATTATCTCCACTTGAAGATCGTGCGATCGGTGAACTCAGTGGTGGTTGGCGTCGACGTGTGCAACTTGCGGCAGCACTTGTCACTGAACCCGATCTGCTCTTGCTCGACGAGCCGACGAACCATCTCGATACGGACTCGATTCTTTGGCTCGAAGATTTTTTGACTGATGGAAATGTCGCCTTCATGGTTATTTCCCACGACCGTTTGTTTCTGACACGGACTGTGGATTTCATTTATGAACTCGACCAGCGCCATCCGAACGGCATTCTAGTTGTCGAAGGCAGTTTCGCCACCTATCTCGATCGCAAAGCAGAACTCATGGCAGGTTTGGGCGAACGCGAAAAGAAACTGGCGAACAAGTTGCGACGCGAGACCGAGTGGTTGCGTCGAGGCGCGAAGGCTCGCCAAACGAAGCAACGTGCGCGAATCGAAAATGCGGATGAACTTTCTCAAGAAGTTTCACGCCTGAAAACTCTGAATCGCAAGAGTCGCCTGAATTTAGCCTTCGACGATGGTGGTCGTTCGCCAGAGAAGCTGATCGTATCAAAAGGCATCTCGAAGATTTTCACAACGCCCGAAGGCATCACAAAAGAACTGTTCGCAGATCTCGACCTTATCATCACGTCGCGTTCGCGCATCGGGCTCTTGGGGAAAAACGGCTGCGGAAAAACAACGTTGATTAAAGTTTTGATTGGCGAGGAACCTCCGACGAGTGGGAAAATCGTCCAAGCCGAACGGCTTCGTGTCGTTCACTTTGAACAAGGCCGCGACTCGATAAATTTAAATCTCTCGCTCTTAAGAAATCTTGCGCCAGAAGGCGACTCTGTGATGCTTCAGGGACGCCTCATGAATGCGAAAGGTTACCTACAAAAGTTCAATTTTAGATCTGAGCAGGCCGATCTTCCTGCCGCTCGATTGTCAGGTGGAGAACGCGCACGACTGCGAATAGCGCAGATCTTACTCGAGCCGGCTTCACTTCTGATTCTTGACGAACCGACGAACGATCTCGACTTTGATACTCTCGAAGTACTCGAAGAAGCGCTCGACGAGTACAACGGAGCCGTCTTGATCGTAAGTCACGATCGAACATTTCTCGATAACGTCACAGATGAACTCTGGGCTTTCGGAACTCCGGATGCACCACGGCTGACAAAGTACGCTTCGTATCTTCAATGGGAAATCGCGCGAGCCGGCTGGCCTCCTGAAAATGATCGAGCGAGTTCAGCACCGGCGACATCCGGCGCCGCTGGTGCGAAATTAGGTGGGAAAATTTCGTTCAAAGAAAAATTCGAATTTGAACAGATGGAAAAACAGATTGTTGTCTTTGAAGCAGAGCTCGCTCGTCTCGAGGCCTTAGCGGCGAGTGCGCCGGCACAAGAGCAATCTGCAGCCTACGCGAAGCTGGCACGTCAGCAGGCAGATATCGATAAGCTTTTTGCGAGATGGGCCGAGTTAGAATCAAAAATAAAAGGCTCGACCTAAATCGCATCGAACTGAGACCAGGCCGCGCATCGAACGTCCTAAAAGATGGCAATTCCTTGGGAATTCTTCAGGAGAATCCACTTTAGACCGAATAAATAGACGTGCTTCAAATCTTCACCCAACGAACGTCTAGCGAAGTAACCTTAGCTGCTGGTTTCAGCCTAATGGTCGCTATTTTATTTTCCGGTTCCGCCATCTTCTCGGTCCAAAAAGGACGGATTTTCGCAACGAGTGCTGTCGCGACAAACGCCGAAGTTGTCGAGATTCTGAAAGAGGAAAAGCCGGCGTCGTCGCCGACTGCATTCTCGGATGAGGTCACACTCGCGAAAACAGATCGTTTCAACATGGTTCCGGTTTTCCAGTACAAAGTGGATGGCGCCGTTTTCGAACGACGCGCGGAACCGCGGTATCTCGCGTCCGATGTTTCTTACTCAGTCGGCGATACGACGGTGATCTATTACAACCCCGAGAACCCATCTGAAATTCGCGACATTCTTCGAGCCGAAGCTTCGACAGCGCCAACTGTTTTTGGCGGACTCGCGGCCTTCGCATGGTTTCTTTTCGCCGCGTTCTCGATTCACTCGTTCCGATTAATGCGATTCGAAGCTGGCGGTCGCAAACCCGCACCGGCACCAATGACAGAAACGAAGTGTCTTTTCATCGCGCTTGAGGCCACCAACGAACGAGTTCAAAGCGCTCGCCTGATTCGCCTGGTGTGCCGTTGGATTCATCCCGAGACTGGCGTCGAGTGGCTGATTCGAAGTGCGAGCATTCATCCGACTGAAATTCCAGGCGATCTCGAACTCGGCGCTGTGATCTCATGCAAAATTGATTTCGATAATCCTGAGGCCCATGAAGTTTTGTGGGCGCAGCGAAAGCCGGCCCCACGCAAAGACGGCCCCCGCACTGCGGTCGCATAACCGCCCGCTTCTGTTAACGCATTCCCAAGAACGACATCGCATAAAGTAACGACGCAACGACGATCGAGTGATTAATTTCGCCCGAATGGATCTTGTCATAGACCTCGTTGACCGGCAGCTGAACGACGCGAATATCCTCATAGGGATCTGGAGTCGGTTCGGCCAGCCTGCGACAGCCGAAACCTACGTACGTCCACATCGCATTATTCTGCATTGCTGGATTCGGATAATGTTTTCCGACGAGCCGAATGTCGTCAGGGACAAAACCAGTTTCTTCCGCAAGTTCTCGCATCGCGGCCCGCTTTGGATCTTCGCCGCTTTTTGGATCCATCGAGCCGCCAGGAATTTCAAGATGTACGAGTCCGCTCGCATGTCGGTACTGCTCGACTAAAATAATTTTTCCATCGAGCGTCACGGGAACAATATTCACCCAGTCTGGAAACTCCATAACGTAATAGCGCGGCATGACCCGCCCGTCTGGCATCAAGCACTTGTCCTCACGCAGCCGAAAGAGACCGGCGGTAAGGAGTTCCTTCGATTCGAGCGCTTTCCAATCGAGGTCTGACCCGAGGTCCGTTGGTGAGGTGGGTGGTCTTTTTGCCGAGCTCATGACTTCATCTTGACCCGCGTGGGCCCGATCGTCCAGTTTGAGCCCCTATGACTGACGCGACGCCATTGGATTCCCCTTCACCTATCGCTCTCTATCTGGTTGCAACGCCAATTGGAGATGATGGCGATCTCTCGCCACGCGCCGCGAGACTCTTGCTTGAAGCGAAGCTCGTCATTGGCGAAGAATTTCGGCCGTTGACGACTTTGTTGAAACGAATCGGTCGGCCGCGAACAACGCCAAATCCACGCGCGAATCCTCCTGAGCTAGCAGATCTTGAAGTCTTGAATGAACATTCGAAACCTGACGACGTAAAACTCTTAGCAGATCGAGTGATTGCGATTCACAAAGCCGGAGGTTTCACCGCTTTGATGTCCGATTGCGGTACGCCAGGTTTTTGTGATCCCGGCGCCCCCCTCGTCGCTGAACTTCGACGTCGTGGCTTCGCTTGTTCCGCCGTACCAGGTGCTTCGGCATTGATGTGCTTGCTGAGTCTCGCCGGAGTTCGCCTCGATCAATTTTTGTTCCGCGGATTCTTGCCTGCTTCCCGCGAAGAACGCGATTCAGCTGTGAAAGAAGTTGTTCGCGAAAAGCGTCCGGTGATTGTCATGGACACGCCTTACCGCCTTGAAAAATTACTGTCCGAACTTTCCTCGGCGATGCCCACGCGGATCGCGACGCTCGGCTGCGATTTCACGTCACCGCGCGAAACTACGATGCAAGGTACGCTTTCTGAAATTTCAAAAAAATGGTCGAAGCGCCCCGACGAACTACGTAAGGCAGAATTCATGATTCTCTTGCACGGGTCCGACAAAACCTAGGAGTCGCGATGTCTATCACTTGGGCTTGGATTGTTCTTGGTATCGCGGGTCTCTTGGAAGTCTGCTGGGCCATTGGCCTTAAATACACTGATGGTTTCACGAAGCTCGGTCCCAGTGTCTTCACCCTCGTCACACTCGCCGCAAGTATGTTTTTACTAGCGAAGTCGAGCCAAGTTCTGCCAATCGGAGCTGCCTACGGAGTGTGGGTTGGGATTGGTGCAATGGGAGCCGCGATTCTTGGAATTTTTCTTTTCAATGAATCGGCTTCACCATCTCGTCTGTTTTTCCTGGGACTGCTACTCGTTGCAATTATCGGTCTGAAGATAACGGCTAACGAGACACTCGGGGGCCAGTGAGATAACGAACGAAGAGGCCGGTGAGCGCGAGACCAGAGAGCCACCAGCCCCACGCAGCGAGCGCTAACGGGTGCATCGACGACGCGTTTATGATCGCCCCAGAAATCAGTGGCGCAAAAACTTGTCCGAGCGACACGAGCGACTGACTCGCACCGAGTGCGGCACCCTGATCGCGCGGCCCCGCTGTCTGTGAAACGAGCGCGGTCAATGCCGGGCGAATCACGCCGGTTCCGAACGAACCTATTGTGCTTGCGATGACGAGCATAACGATCGAGTCCGCCTGCGCCAGCAGAAAATAGCTCACCGCCATCGATGCGAAACCTGCGAAAACGAGTTTCGCTTCGCCAAATCTTTTTACAAGTCGCCCAAGAATTAAACCCTGAAAGATCAGACCCAAAAATCCTGAGTACGTAAACAGCAGCGCAACTTCTGGAGCACCAAACGGTTTACCATCCCAAATAAAACGTCGCTCGGCAAAAAGTGCAAATCCCGAAGTGAATCCGGCGAAGATGAAACCGAAAATCAGAAACTCGATCAGCAGCCAACGCATCGCCGGTTTTCGAAAATAGCTGATGACCAATTTTGAAGATTTCGCGATCTCGCTAGAATCAACGTGGGTTTCGGCTTTCGGTAGTAGGCGCCATGTCGCAAAAATCGAGGCGAGCGAAAGAAATGCAGCTCCATAAGCGGGATAGTGAATGTCGATCGTTGCTAACGCCGCCGAAATCGCCGGACCAATCAGGAACCCAAGACCA
>JAYSYF010000336.1:0-9640 GCA_043716655.1 Bdellovibrionales bacterium
CGATTTCAGGCGTGTCACATGCTCAGTCAACAGATAGTGAACCGCCGGCGAAAAATGAATCCGCTGCGAAATCTGACGGCGCAAAAAAGAGCGGCGCTGGAAAAAGAACTACTATCAACTTTGAAGATCAGTTGATCGAAGGCCGGACGCAAAAGCCCGAGCTCTTCGTTCTCTTACAAAATCGAATGAATAACTCACGTCGTCTGTTCAAGCTTCGCGAAAACTTTCTCCCTGAAATGAGAAAGACCGCAGAAGACGTCGGACGCGCCGAAAGCAATGTTCGTGGAAGTGCGGAGCCAGCGAAATGAGTTCGACGCCAAAGCAACCGATCGTATTACGTATTCACAAGCAAGACGCGCTCGTCGGCGTAAAGCAATTCATGGACGCGCAAATCGTCATGGGTCGCCAAGGCGACGTGCAGCTGCCTCTTGAAGGTCACGGAGTCTCGGTTATTCACTGCGCTCTCGAAGAACGCGAAGGCCAATGGCATCTAGCGGATCTCGGTTCGGAAACAGGAACTAAGAAAAATGGCGAACCGGTTCTCGATTCTGCGATTGAGAGTGGCGATACAATTGAAATCGGCGAATTCAAAATCGAATTTTATATCGGAGTTCCAAAGCCGAAGTCGGCTCCAACAGCGACGGCTGCAGCTCCGCCTCCGGTCGCTGCTCCTGTCGTCGCACCGGTCGTAGCGCCAGTTGCGCCGCCACCAGTCGTTGCGAAGGTTGAAGCACCGAAAGCCGAGCCAAAGGTTGAAGCACCGAAGCCAGCACCGATTGCAGTTGCTCCAAAACCAGCGCCAGCACCGAAACCGATTGCTATAGCGCCGCCGCCGAAGGCGACGCCGATCGTCGCTGCGACTCCTGCTGCAGCCCCAGCGGAGTTCTCACGACCAGTTCAGCGACCGACTGTCGATATCATTTCTGGAAATCTGGAAACGACGGCCGCTCGTCCGATGCGTGCCGCAACGGCGACTAAAGGTCACAAGAAGAAAAAGAATCGCAAAACTTTCGCACCGCCAAGTCGTTTCCAAAACGTAAAAGAGTTTGTGAAGCCGACCAAGGGTTCGGTCGTTGAAGTCATGGTTGCATGGCGCGAACGTATCATCGCGACGTATTCGTATTCTGAAAAACGAGTTGTGACGATCGGAAGTCAGCCTTCGTGCGATATTCCGGTTCCGATTATGGGTGCGCGTCTTCGAAGTGCGCCAATCGTAAAAGTCGATCAGCCCGCTGTCGTCTACATTTTGCCTGAGGCAACCGGCGAACTCGTTCGCGGACAAAGCTCACAACCGTTTGCTGAACTTTCGCGACTCGGTCGCATCAGTGGAATGGGCGGAGTTCAGTCAATTACTCTCGAACAGGGCGAACTTTTAAAAATGGATGTCGGCGACGGAATTTCGCTGATCATTCGTTACGTTGGTGAAGCTCCGAAGCCACTCATGGCGCCGTTCCTTGATCTCACAACAAGTGAAGTCACTGGTGTGGTTCTCTCGATGGCATTGGTCGGAGTATTGTGGCTCTACATGGCGCTCTACAATCCGAAGCAAGAACTGCTGCCGGAAGAAGCGCTCGATGAACCGCTTCGTACAGCGGTCATTATCGTGAAGCCGACACCGATTCCTCCGCCACCACCGCCGGAAAAGGAGGAGCCGCCTAAACCGCAGCCAACTCCGCCGCCGGTCATTGTTAAGTCGACGCCGTCGCCAATTAAAATGCCGGTACAAACTAAAGAGACGAAGGCCGTCAGCGTCGTCAAAAAAGTTGATAACGGAAAATCGGCAGCACTTGCTCCAACAATTTCCCAGGTGAAGAAGCCGGGATCTGTGAAAAGGGGCGGCGCGATCAAGACGACCGATGCAAAGGCATCGCAGATGCAGTCGAAATCGAAAGATGCTTCGAAGGCCGGAATCTTTTCGACATTCGGTGCAGGCGCGAACGATCGACTCTCGGGTTCAACTTCTGGTTCGGGAGAACTCGTCGGTATGTCGGCGAATTCAACCGGCAAAAGCGGGATGAACGAAAATCGTCCGGGTGAAGGTTTGGGTTCGACGAAAGATACGGGCGCCGGCGGAAGTGGCCGATCGCTTGAAGGAATCGCGGGCGGCGTTTCGACGCAGGGTCGTGGTGGCGGCAACGCTGGTTACGGAACGGGCGGCCTCGGCGGAAAAACCGGAGTCAAAGTTATTCCGGGCGGCGAGGGCGAAGCGTTCTCGGGCACTATCGACAAAGAAGCGATTCGTCGGGTCATCCGCTCGAACGAGCGAGTCATCCGATCTTGCTATGAGCGCGAGCTCAACAAGACACCGGATCTCGTAGGTAAGCTGACTGTCGAATTCGACATCGGCGAAAAAGGCGCGGTCCTTCGCGCTGTTGTAAAAGTAAACGAGCTCGGAAACAAAGCCGTAGGCGATTGCCTCACAGCGAGACTTCGAACTTGGAGATTTCCGGAACCGCCGACGAACGAAGTCGTGACCGTGGCGTATCCGTTTGCATTCGCGAACTAAAATTCGCGAGTTGATTTAGAGAACAAACGTTTTGAGCCAAACGGCTCGGTAAAAGGGGAAGACAGTGGAGCCAACATCAACAGCAGCTGCGATGGATGCCGCAATGACATCTTACGAATCGCAAAACTTTTTCATAACCGCATTCAAGGTCGGCGGACCTTCGATGATTATCATCGCAGCGATTGGTGCACTCACCATCATGCTGATTATCGAACGTCTGTGGACTTTGAAGAGTCTCACGGTCGACAAAAACGACTTTAACGAGCACTTGTTCGGTATGGTTTTGCGCGGCGATATTCGCCAGGCAATCACATATTGCGATTCGAAACCGGCTCCTCTCACAAACACTTTGAAGGCGGGTCTCATCCAAACGATGAACCAACGTCCTGACGAAGAAGTGCAAGTCGCGATGGATGCGTCGGTGCTTCGAGAAACTCCGCGTGTTGAAGGTTGGACTGCGTTCCTCGCCGTCTTCGGAAACTTGGCAACACTCGCGGGTCTCGTCGGAACAATCTTGGGTATGATTAAATCGTTCCAAGGTGTTTCGAAAGCTGGCGCGGCTGAAAAAGCGGCATTGCTATCGGAAGGTATCTCGGAAGCCCTGCACTGTACGGCTTCGGGACTGATGGTCGCGATCGTTGCGATCTTAGCTTACGGATATTTCCAAGTTCGAATCGGACGCATCATCAACGACATGCAGGAATCTAGCATGTCGATGATGAACCTCGTCGTAGCAAACCGCGACAAGATGAAAGAATAAGAGCAAAGAAACATGTCACAAACTGAACCAACCAAAAACGGTCGAGAGACAAACACAGAAGTGAATTTAATTCCGTTCATCGACTTGATGAGCGTTCTGATTACGTTTCTTTTGATCACTGCGGTTTGGACTCAGGTGTCGATGATTCAGCTCGGCTCTTCTATCTATGGTAAAAAGACGTCCGATCAAATTACACCTCCTCCACCGATAGCCGATATTCCCCTTCGGCTTGACGTGAAAGAGAACGGATTTCGATTGATCGTCGGACCTGAAAAATATGTCTTCGAAAAGAAAAACAAGGAATGGTCGACCACTGAACTTCTCGAGCGGCTCGCTGTCGTTCGACAAATGTATCCGGATAAAGCGGATGCAACCGTCACGGTCGACAATGAAGTTCCTTACGAAAAGATGATTCTTGGTATGGATGCGCTTCTGACAACAGGCTTCGGGTCGATCAGTATCGCAACGGTTGAATCTATATAGAATGAGCGTGGTATTTTAGATGGCAATTTTTGTTCCCGGCAGACGCGATAGACATAATAGACCGCACTCAAATGCGAAGCGAAACATCGTCGCGATGCTCACGCTGACGGCGATGGTCGACATGTTTACGGTTCTCGCCGTGTTCCTTTTGCAGAACTATCAAACGACGGGCGATATCATCGAACTCTCGGACGATGTCGTCATGCCGAAAGCAACGAAAGTTCGCGAACTCAAGCCAGCAACAGTTGTCGTTATCTCGAAGGGTAAAATTCTCGTCGACAAGGTACAGGTCGCTTCGATCGACGAAGTGAAACTGCTTCCTGAAGTCACAATCATTCCGAATCTGCAGAGCCGTGTTCAAGACGCATTTCGACTGCAAGAAGAAAAGTCGCGGGTTGCAGGGCTTTCACAAATTCGCCAAGCGGTTAATCAGAGCAAAGACGGCGCAGTCGATCCAAAAAAAGAAGACTTTAAGCGCGTGACTGTTCAGGCCGACAAGGTCGTCGATTCAGGGACCGTTAAAAAAGTCATGTACACACTGACGGAAGCGGGCGCTTCCGAAATCAACTTCGCCGTTCTCCGCGACGACGTAACACCGCAGCCAGGCGCCGCGGTCCAGTAGTAATCGATTAGGCTGCTGCGCTCTCGTCGGTGAAGCGGCGGACGTGGTCCGTGAGAATCGCAAGCGACTCTGGAGATAAATCTAGGAATCTTATTCCTGCATCACCCGAACGCGAGACGTAGAGCACTTCTCCCGTCACGTGAATAGTTGCAGGCAACTCGCGACTTTTGATTGCGACTTGGACTTTTTCACCGCGCTGAAGAAATCCGGCATTCTTAATTCCGAATCCTCGCACGCTGATTGTGAGTGCAGGCACGACGTGCGCTGCAATTGCGCTTCCGACTTGCGTCAGCGCAATTTCGCCGAGCAAAGGAGCACGTGGATTTTCGCGACGGCTGATGCCCACAAGATCCATAACTTCGGGAACGTCAAAGAGCGGTAACCACTTAAGCAGTCCCGTTCCCCAGAGCGTAACGATGTCCCAGCGATTGAGACCCTTGAGGTGATCGACTAATTCATTTTGCGTCAGTGGCCCAGCTGGCTGACCTGTTCCTGAATCGCAATACCAAACTCGCTCGACAACTGCTTTAGTTCCGCGCTCGATTTTCGAAGAAAGTATGGTCCACTGGGTCATTGGCAACCACTCGTTAGAACCCTTGGCCCATACGAGGCAATCCGCCCCGAATTCCTTTTTAGAAATTCGTTCGTTCACGTCATCCGTTTTGAAAGGTCCAAGCACGGCGCCGTTACTATGAATAAACCATTGCGCTTTCATGCTAAGGTAATCGGCTTAAAATGCCCCTCTCTTAAGTCCTGACTCCCAACAACGGCCGACCGCTTAGCGGTTCTCTTCAAGGTCTTCGATGTGTTACGCTGGCATTATGATCTTGAAGCAGCTGGGGCATGCGCTCAGTAACAAAATGGCGCGAGCGCTGAATAGCAGGAACCTGATAATCTCGGCGCTGCTCTTTCTTATCGTCGTGATTCAACTCGTGGTGCTCATGCCGCACGACATCGATTCGCCCGACAAAAGTCTAGTCGCGGTGAAACCCAAGAAAATTACAGGCTCGAAGACGGGTCTCGCAAATCAATTATCCAAAGATATTCCGGCCGGCCAAGTCATTCGCAATGCAGTGATGGTCGAAGCAAAACAAGATGGCAAAGAGATCGAACTTTGGGCTGCACGCGCCGTTCGACCGAAGGATCGCGAAGAGTGGACGCTCGACGATGTGAAAGTAAAATTTTATGCGACGAACGGAAGTAGCTATACAGTTACTGGCAAAACGGGCGGAGTAACGACGGCGAACTATGCGATGTGGATCAAGGGCAATGTCATCACGAAGTCGTCGAACGGATACACGTTCAAGTCCGAATCGGTATTTTATGATCCCAAAATCAAGCGACTCACTTCGCCGATGCACATCGACATGGAGGGACCAGCTGACGCCAACGGCAGTCGGCTCTACCTCGACGGCGAGGATATGGTCGCCGATCTGCTGACGAATCAATTGAACGTAAATCGAAACGTGCGGGCGCGCCGCAAAGTACAAGGCGAAAAAACCGCGCAGATCCAGTCCAACAGCGCCGTGTTTTCTGGCAAATCGAATCTTGCCGCCTTCAAGGGGAATGTCATTGTGGATATCGAGACGATGCGATTGACGGGCCCTGAGGCGCGATTCTCCTATGACCCGCTTGTTCACAATCTTGATTCCATGACGGTGGCCGGCGGAGTACGCGTGACAGACTCTGACAAATCTGCGACAAGCGGATCCGTTGCTGTTTTCTTTAAAGACGACAGGTATGTTTTCAAAGGATCGCCGCGAGTAATTCAGCAGCAAGATGAACTGATCGGCGACGAAATCGTTTTTCTTCGTGGGGGCAAACAGGTGCAAGTTATAAATGCAAAAGCGCAAGTCGATCCCACGCGGGCTGAAGCTCCCGGCGGTACCGTAAAATGATTTACCTAGGCTGGAGCCGGAAATGATTCAACTGACGGTTCGCGGAATCGCGAAAGCATTTAAAGCGCGCAAGGTTGTCGACGGAGTTTCTTTTCAAGTGGACTCCGGAACCATCGTCGGTTTGCTTGGTCCCAACGGCGCAGGTAAAACTACAAGTTTCTATATGGTCGTTGGGCTTGTCGCCGCCGATGCGGGCGAAATCCTGCTAGGGGATCAGTCAATTTCGAACCTGCCTATGTTTCAACGCGCACGCATCGGACTCAGTTATCTTCCGCAAGAAGCTTCAATCTTTCGTCGTCTCACCGTTCGCGAAAACCTTTTGGTAGCGCTCGAGGCTCAGGGTGTTTCCGGAACGGCGAAGACCGAGAAACTCGAATCGTTGCTCGCCGAATTCAACATCAAGCATATCCGAGACAGCTATGGGTTTTCACTTTCTGGGGGCGAACGGCGGCGAGTCGAGATCGCTCGCGCACTAGCTGGCGAACCGAAATTCATACTTCTAGACGAGCCTTTCGCCGGGATTGATCCGATAGCGGTCGGCGACATTCAGCAGATTATTCGACAGTTAAAAGCAAAAGGGATCGGGGTCCTGATCACTGACCACAACGTACGAGAAACGTTAGGGATCTGCGATTATGCCTATATAATGAAAGACGGTCGTGTTCAGGTTGAGGGTCTTGCGGATGAAGTCGCGAACAGCGATCTCGCAAAGAAGTTTTACCTGGGCGAGAACTTCAAACTCTAACGATCACTAGAATTCAGGAGAGCGTGCGATGGCGATGAGTCAAAAAATGGGATTGAAGATGGGGCTGGGCATGCAGCTGCGGATGACTCCGCAGTTACAGCAAGCCATTAAGCTTCTTCAGCTCTCGCGTCTTGAGCTTGAACAGGAAGTCAGAAAAGAACTCGAAGACAATCCAGTTTTGGAAGAGTTCGCTGACGGTCCCGATGACATGACGAACCCCGGTGTTCAAGCGGACGCGAACGAAAATACAGACAACACTCGCGAACAGCAAGATCCGCAAAAACAAGACGAGATCAACTGGGACGAATACTTCGATGCGACTTATAAGCCGATGCCGAACATGTCGGGTGGCAACGAAGAGATTATGAATTACGAGAATCTCATCACGACACCTCAGAGTCTTTACGACCATCTGATGTGGCAGATGAAGAACTCTGGTTTTTCCGAAGAAGAGCAAGTACTCGCGAGCGTTCTCATCGGTTATGTCGATGACGACGGCTACATCACGATTCCAATTCCACAGATCGCGGAAGAAGAAGGTATCGACGCCGAAAATTTGGCGAGCGTTTTACCTTACGTTCAAGAGTTCGATCCTCCTGGCGTCGGCGCCCGCAATCTTCAAGAGTGCCTGATTATTCAAGCGCGCCATGTTCAGGAAGACACGAAAGACGTCGTTTCCTTGATCATGAATCACTTCAAAGATCTCGAGAAAAGAAACTTCGCGGCGATCGCGAAAGCACTTCAGACTTCCATCGAAGACGTCGCTGAAATGGCCAAATTAATTTACTCGATGGATCCGAAGCCGGGTCGCGCGTTCATTCAGCCGGATACGCACTATGTACAGCCCGATGTTTTCGTCTACAAGGTCGGCGACGAATACATGGTGTCGCTCAATGAAGACGGTCTTCCACGTTTGCGCATTTCGAACTTCTACCGTAATCTTCTCGCGGGAAAAGGCCAGCAGGGCGAAACCAAAGATTTCGTTACCAAGAAACTCCAGAGTGCTGTTTGGTTGATCAAGTCGATCCATCAACGTCAGCGCACAATCTATAAAGTTTCGGAAAGTATCGTTAAGCGTCAGCGCGAGTTCTTCGACAAGGGACCTTCGTTCCTCCGGCCGATGATCTTGCGAGATGTTGCGGACGACATCGGAATGCACGAATCGACCGTCAGCCGTGTGACGACTGCGAAGTACATGCACACCCCTCAGGGCATTTTCGAGCTCAAGCACTTCTTCAATTCCGGTATCGGAACTGACGACGGCGACGCACTGGCGAGCGAATCGGTCAAAGTTAAAATCAAAGAGTTGATCGTAGCTGAAAACACCAAGGATCCGCTGTCAGATCAGCAGATCGTTGAGCTGTTGAAAAAAGAGGGAATCAACATCGCGCGACGCACCGTAGCGAAGTACCGCGAGAGCCTTAAAATCCTCCCGTCGAGCCGAAGAAAGAAGTATTTCTAGGGCATGCTAGTGCCTTTGATCATCACTGGATTCGCGGGACTCCTCATCGGAGTCCTCAGCGTCATCCTCATCTCGCGCCTCCAAAACAAGAGCCTGCTGCGCGAAGCGCAAGTTGAAGCTACGACTGTTTTGGAAGAAGCGAAAGACCGCGCAGCCAGCCTTAAAGAAGAAGCGCAGCTCGAAGCCGAAGAGGTTTCGGAAAGCGTGTGGTCACACTATGAAAAAGAATTGGCAGATCTCGAAGCGCGCGTGAAGGAACTCGACGAACGCGCACGTGCAAAACGCAGCAAGCTCGATCGTGAATACAATGCTGATCGCCGCGAAGTGGATCAAAACCAAGAGGGCCTCGTCGCTGCTGAAGGTTTGGTTCGCGCGCGAGAAAACAGCCTTCGTCAGATCAAAGAGAAAATTCAAGAACTTCGCGGTCAGCTGCGCGACTCTTTAAAAACCGTCGCTGAACTCGATGTCGAAGCATTGCGCGGAGACCTCGTTCACAAAGCACTGGCTGACGCCAACATCGAAGCCTCCCGCAAAGCGGCTGCCGTTGAAGATGAAGCCAAGGCAAACGCCGAGCAAACGGCCAAGACCATGTTGCACACCGTTCTCAGTCGCTTCCAGCGTCAGGCTCCGACAGAGCGTGGAATCGGCATCGTGGAAATTCCGAACCCAGATGTGAAGCGCCGAATGCTCGGTGAAAACGAAGAAAATATTCGTGAACTTCAAACGCTCACGGGCGTTGGACTTACAATCACAGAAAAAGACACGTTCAAACTCGAGAGCTATGATCCAGTTGCCCGCGAAGTGACAACTCGAACTCTTGAAAAACTGCTGCACGAAAAGTCTCCGAACATTGATACCGTTCGACGCCTCTTCGAGAAAACCAGCGGAGAAGTCGCACGTCGAATCGACAACGACGGCAACAAGATTGCCGCCGAACTCGGTGCGCGTGATTTGAATCCCGAAATCAAAAGACGCCTTGGTCAGCTCCGTTATCGTTATAGCTTTGCGCAGAACCAACACTTCCATGTCGCTGAAGTCGGTTGGCTATGTGGACTGCTCGCATCTGAATTGAACAGCGTCGATCGCCATTCGGCGAAACGTGCGGGCCTGTTGCATGATGTGGGCAAATCGATGGATCACGCGATCGAAGGCGGCCACGCCGTC
>JAYSYF010000337.1:0-3170 GCA_043716655.1 Bdellovibrionales bacterium
TGGCGCGAATGGAAATTCCGAGCTTTCACAAAAGACTGCAACGATTTGAATGCGGATGAAAACCACGAGTTTGGACCGCGGCCGACTGTCGTGATCAATACGTCGGTCGAACATTTTGATAGCCGAGCGTGGTTCGAAAAAATCCCGGCAGGCACTATGGTGGTCTTGCAGGCGTCGGATTTCGAACACGATGGCGCCACATCATTATTCGATTCTGAAGAAAAACTTCGCGAAGCATTTCCGCTAAGCACGGTTTCATTCTGCGGAAAATTAAAATTCGATTACAAAAGCTGGAGCTTCAATCGCCTGATGCTCATCGGCGTCCGCTAGCAAAGCGTTGACGGCTCATATTCATCGCTTCGTCATTTTTCTTTCGACGGCTCATGCTACTCCAGTTTCAATCGAGCTACCGCTTTCGCGCGCTGATGATAGTTCGAAACTGCCGCCTTATAGCCTTAGATGGCGAGCCGCTCGTAAGACGGATTCGCCTGAATCGATCGTCGTTGCGGAAGCAGACCGCGGCGCCGCGGTTTCTTAACGGAACTTAAATCAACGACTGATTTTTTGAATTTTCTTGACCGGTATTTTCTCAAGTTCTGCCCCTCTTAACTCGCAAGTCGATAGCAGCTTCCGCCGGCACTCGACCGCTTCCTATGCATCGTCCGAGCGCTTCGATTTCGAAGTGCACCCGCGAGTGGCCACATGATTGCAAAGACATCTGTGGACAATCCTCACGCTAAAAATTCGCTCGAAGAATCGATGTTATATTTCGAAGCGAACAAGGACTTGCGTTATGTCGCTGAATTAATAGCGATGTGCCGCTACTAAAATGGAGAATCGCGAAAATGAATCTGCGACCGCTTACAGATGATCAGCTTCTAACGAATATCAAACGACTTGCGAACACAGAGCGCGAGATCATGATTCAGGTCCTTCATCATTTGCTAGAGGTAAATCGGCGCAAGGTTTTTTCGCCGCAATTTCGTTCGCTTTTCGAGTATGCGACGGTGGAACTGGGTTACAGCGCGGATCAAGCTTCTCGGCGTCTCGATGCTATGAGATTGCTCAAAGAGATTCCCGAAATTGAAGGGAAGGTGGCGACCGCCGAACTCAATTTGACGGTGATGGGAATTGCGCAAACTTACTTTCGCAATGAGTCTTCCACGCGTGAGGAAAAAATCGAAATTCTTGAAGCGATTGCGGGCAAATCCACACGCGAGGTCACAAAAGAGTTGATCAAAAGATCGAGCCAACCTGAAAGACTTTTACCAGAAACGATTCGGCCAGTTTCAGCGTCGATAAATGAGGTTCGATTGTTTTTGAAAGACGAGGTGCTCGAAAAAATTACGACGCTCAAAGATCGCTTTGCTCACAAACATCCTCGCTGTTCCAATGCTGAACTATTCGAACTTCTACTTGATCGTGCTCTTTTGGAAACGGATCCCGCCCGCGAACCGAAACGCAAAACGCTCGGAGTGCCACCCGCATCCAAAATGATGGTTGGAGAATCGACTGAATGTGCGTACTCGGTGTCACTTGTTAAAACCGCGGCGCCGCGGAAACGAGCGCCAAGTGCGGCATTGAAGCGTCACGTTTTTAGAAAAGCGGAGGGACGGTGTGAGAAATGCGGATCACGACATGCGCTTGAAATGGATCACAAGAAACCGTTTGCGCTAGGAGGTTTGACGACGGTTGAAAATATGCGTCTGCTTTGTCGGAACTGCAATCAGCGCGAGCGAGTGAAAGTTTTCGGCTGAAGTTGGCGCCCATCGGCGATGTGATTTATAGTTTCGCGATGGCGTAGCTGTTGGGACCGAATTCACCCGCGAGCGGATCATTGATGCCGATCATTGCGCCGACTTGTGTGAAACCCATCGAGCTATAGAAGGGCATCGAAGATTCGCGCGGAAAAGTCCAAACGGTCGAGCAGCCTTCGCGTCGCGCTTGCTCAAACGCGGCGGTCATTAAAAGCTTGGCGACTCCGCTTCGTCGCGCTTCGGGCGAAACCCAGAGCCCGCGGGTGCGATAAGATTTTTCGCTAGTCGAAAGTGCGACGTTCGAGGCATCGATCACGCCGCCAAAGTGTCCGCTCAAAACTCCGATAATTCTGTCAAAAACGGCCTGACGGTACGGTGAAGCTTGTTTCGTGAGGACTTCGGCGGAGTCGGAATTTTTTGGGTAAGATACGCGCCAAAAAGTCGGAGCAGCTTTCATCAACTCCATGTCGATGCCGCCGAGCCATTTCATCGCGCTGTTGGTTTCGATTGCAGATTTTCGCGCAGGCCAGAGCTCGCGCTTCCAGATCGGAAGCACGTCTTTGAAATCGCAGGACTCGAAATGAAAAAGGCCGCTTTCGCGGCCGTTTGAATCAAAGCTCACTTGAGATTATTAAACATCCGCTTCGGGCGGAGGTCGAAGACCTTTTTTCTTAATCTTCTCTACGAGCGTGGTGCGGTTGAGCTTTAAAAGCGCTGCGGCTTGGTTTCGGTTCCAGCCGGTTTTCTCCAGAGCCTGAAGAATGAGTGCGTTTTCATAGGCGTCGACCGCCGAATTGAAATCGAGTCCCGATTCTGGAAGATCGAGTGCGTCCATCGAAAGGTCGCCCGACATCGTCGCGCCGCCCATAGAACCGTAAGCCGAGGTACCGATGCTTCCGCCTTCGGTTCGCGTCGTTGAAACTTGGTAGTGTTCTGGCAGATCGAGAAGTTCGACCATACCTTCGCCTTTTAGAACGGCGAGACGCTCGACGAGATTCTCGAGTTCACGAATGTTGCCCGGCCAGGGATGGTTGACCAGCGAGTTCATTGCTTCTGGAGAAAAGCCCGCGAGCTGACGCGGTTTGCGAGACGGACCCGCGCGTTCAGCGATGCGATCGTTCGACATCATCATAAAGTGATGAAGCAAAAGTGGAACGTCGCTCTTTCGCTCTTTCAAAGAAGGCAGACGAACAGGAATGACATTCAGGCGATAGAAAAGATCTTCGCGGAATGTGCCTTTTGCTACGGCTTTTGCGAGATCGACGTTCGTTGCGGCAATAATCCGAACATCAGCATCGTGAGTTTTCATGCTGCCAACCGGTTCGAAGCGACGTTCTTGCAAAACACGAAGAAGTTTTACCTGAAGCGCCAATGGAAGTTCGCCGATTTCGTCTAGGAAAAGTGTTCCGCCGT
>JAYSYF010000338.1:0-3134 GCA_043716655.1 Bdellovibrionales bacterium
CGCGGTGGGTGTTCTTCTTTTCGAATTTCACTTTGAAAAGGTCGACGAAAATTACTTTCCACGCAGTGACATCGAGCATGCGGTAGTGAAGTTTGCGCGCAAACGTCGGGAAGTACTTGTTGATGAACAAGCGATCTTGCCCGATGGAGTTTCCGCAAAGAACGGCGCTTTCTCCTAGGAAATGCCGATCGACGAACTGAATCAGATCGCGTTCGACGAGCGAAGGATCGCGACCCGTTGGTACAGCCGCAGTCAAACCTGAAGCGCCGTGATGCTCTTTGTTCCAGTTGTCCATTCGGTCGAGAAATTCTTGCGGCTGTTTGATAATCGCATGGAATGTTTCGAGTTCGTTGAATTCGAGATCGCAGACAATTGCCGCAACTTCAATTGGGACCTCGCGATCGACTTCGAGTCCCGTCATTTCCATATCGAGCCAGAGCATTTTTGTCATAGTCGCCTTAGCCTAGAACTAATCTTCGAGAAAAATCAAAAACGAACCTTCGTTTTCTTTTGAATAGGGGAAGCCGCCCAGCTTCAGCCACTCGAGAGCTACTTTTCGTACCGCGCCGGTTCCGATGCCAGTGATCAGACGCACTCGTGCGTGGCCAGACTGCTGCGATTTCACAAGAAAGCGATCGACGGCATTCTGTACTCGGTCTGTTGTGAAACCGTGCAGATCGAGTGTTGGCAGCTGGTCTTTTGTCCCGGTGGACTTTTTCGAACCGTGATTCTTGCCCATCTTGCTTCAAGCGTAACTGATTACTGGAAGAAGCGCGAGTTTGACTCACAAAATGTGATGAAAATACCGAAAAATGTTTATGTACTCTGTATCCGCACGCTCAGTCGGTCGAATCGGTTTTTTAACGATGCTTCTCTGCATCTTCGCGACACTTTCATTGAGCGCAGCCGAACCCGCATCGAAGAGGGAACTTCTCGGAAAATACGAACCGATGCTGATTGCAGAAGATTTGGGAGAAGCGGCCATGCAGACGGCACGTCTCAAACTTTCGAATCTTTCAAAGTCGGAAATCCTCGAGTTCATCGCAACTTCGAGAACTTGGCTGCGAGCGTCCGAACTACTTCATCAACGCGCGATCTTAAGTTTCGAAGTTATTCGTGGGAACAACGAATTCGATAAAACAACGGCGAGAGCAATGTTGAAGGCTGTGACCGACGCGAGAGTTGGACGGCCGATTGACCAGAGCAAAGCTCTCGATTCAATCGTAGAAAAACGCTTGGTGCTTTTCTTAGCCGCTAAGGTCGGACAATTGGATGCCGCAAGAATCGAAAGCGAATTAAATTTCATTGCCGATGAAAAACGAGATTCCGTCGAGCGTGTTGGGATGGCCGGAGCTTTGGTCGATGCCATGGGCGAAACTGCCAAGGGCGAAGTCAAACCGACCGCGGCACAACTTGAGAAACTATTGAAAAACGATGTTTCAGATCTGCGCATACTTGCGGTTGATTGGTTTCGCCTAGCTCCTCCGGCAGATCCGGGTGATCGCACTCGGTTTTTGATTGCGGCGCTCAAAACAAATCCTCGACAAGTTTCTGAAAGCGCCTCGCGCGCGTGTGATGCCGACGTGTCGCCTGTGGTTCGCGAAAAGTGTGGCAAAGCGAAGCCGAAGTCGGACAAGCCATGAGCAATACGGCGACAGTTACTAAATTTCGCCTCGCAGTGATGATGGCCTTAGTCGTCTCTTGCTTGTCGGCTACGTCTCGGGCTGCGGAAAAAGAAGAGCCGTTGATGGCGGCAGTTTCGAGAAAGGCTGCAGCCGATGCTAAAACGGATGCTGGAAAAACAGATGTCGATAAAGCAGCGACAAAATCGGAGACTGCGCCCAAAGTGGTCGTACGGCCGAAGCCTAAACCAGTTAAGAAAACTTCGGAACCGAGGTCGGATGCGGATCCTGCGCTGGCGGTCCCGAAAGTGGTAAAGAAGAAAGAGCCGGAAGCTCCGCCCGATATCGAAGTGATCAAAGAGCAAGAACAGATTATTCGGTATGCAAATTCGCATCTGCAAGATTTGCGATGGCGCCAACGCGATTGCGTCGATTGCTACGTAGCAAGTGCCGGTGCAGATAACTCGACACTTGAAATGTCAGACACGAAGCGCGCCTGCGTCGACAAATGGAACGATTTTTACAACAAGGAACCGGTGGTTCCGGCAAATCCCGACGGACCGAAAAAACCCGTGGATGTTCGTATTGTGCTTGGATATCTCGACCGTGACGTCGATTCATTCGTAGGTGACCGGGTCATTCGTCAGTCGATGGTGAAGACTTTGACGGCGCCTTGCGAGGCCAACAATCTCGTGCAGGTTTGCGGATTTAAACAGTCCGTTCAAGAAGGCGACTTTTTCGAAAAAGAAGTCATGGGTCCAAAAGGTGAGATGCAAACCGTTCGTGTCACTTTGACCGCAAGTTCTGCGTCGCCGTCGGATCGATTGAACAAAGTCGAGCAGGAACGTCAGAGCGCAGCCGCAGAAAAAGTTTTCAACGATGGTATCAAAGAATCGGACATGCTGCTTTACGTTGGCCACGCTCGCGGCGGCGGCGGACCTGATTTCAGACAAGCCAAACGAAATGCACGCGGAGCAATTGACCTTGATTCGTACCGCGCTGAACAGCCGGGCCTCAAGGCACTCGACGCGGCATTCAACAATGCGAAAGTAAATGGGCAAAAGAAAACTCCGAAAATTTTGGGCTTCCTCGCGTGTGATGCAGAAGTTTGGCGCGCACGCCTTGAAAGATGGGCTCCAAAATCTGGGTTGCTTCTGTCCGGCACCGATCAGGTTGAATTCCAAACTGCGGTGGGGATGGCGTACTTGGCACTCGATTCAGTTTTATGGCAACGTTGCCCAGAGGAATTCGATCGAGCCGTGAATACGCTCATCGACTATCGCAAGAAACCGCAGGTTCCAATTTCGCTGCGTCGATTCTTCAAAAGAACGAACTAACGTAAGAAGCGTCGCTGAAGCGATACGCCGATACTTCGCGCGAGACTCGTGTTGCTCGGCGAACCAAATAAAGTTTGATCAGAAATCGCGACGGCTGCCGCCCAGTCTTCGCTTAGCATTTGGCTAAGGCTTAGAGTCGCTGTCGCGAACCGGGCAGGCGAACCTGGACTCGAAA
>JAYSYF010000339.1:0-3129 GCA_043716655.1 Bdellovibrionales bacterium
GTCGATAGTTCCGCTGGTGTCGTTTTGCGATTGCCGAACGACTGAATGACTTCCGCTAGGTACTTTCGCGCAACTTCACTCTGACCGCGAGCCTCTGCAACGTCCGCCGCAAGTCCCGCTCGCTCAACCTGTTCTACGCTAGAGAGGTTTTTGATCTCTTTGATTTGTTTCAACTGCGATTCGGCACCAGCATAATCGCGACCGGCCGTAGCCATCGATGCCAAGCGAAGCCGTACACTCTCTTTTGCGATGATAGTTTCAAAGACGTCCCGGTTCTCGGGTTTCAGCTCTTCAATTCGAGTTAAAGTTTCGCGGTAGTTTTGTGCGGCCTCTTCATAGACGCCGGCCGTTTCGTAGGCACGACCTGCGAGGAACGAAAGGTCCGCGCGTTTATTGCCCTTTAACCATGCCGATTGATCTCGAGAATAAAGTCGCAACGCCTGCATGAAGTCGCCTTTTTCAACGGCGCTGCGGATGTTCTCTGCGAGATTGCGAACGATGCGTCCCTTGATCAAGGGCAGATGCTTCGATTGCGTGTTCTCTTTATAAAATTTAATAAGATCGACGACCGCTTTGTCGAACTCGCCTCGGCCCGTAAATGCATCGGCCTGAGTGATCGTCTTAAATTCTTGAATCGAAGGAAGATCGGCATCGCGCTTCACAATCTCGTCGATTTCTTTTGTCGCGTCTTTAAGTTCGCGCTCTTTCATCGTCGGCATTCGCGCTGTTAAAACTCGCATCCGCGCAATATCGGCTCCCGGAGTCGAGCGATAACGGAAATACGATTCAAAGAAGGCACCCGTCACACGTTTATCGTCCGCACCAACGAGAGTTTCTATAAGTTCCCCAAGGCGAGTCATCGCGTAACCGCCATGACGGTGCTCTGGGAATTTTTGAAGGAATTGACGGTACGAATCGATCGCTTCACGTTCATCGCCTAGGCGAAAACGTGCTTCCGCCAAGTTGTAGAACGCGTTCGGGAAACGACCCGTAGCTTCAGGATATTTCTTAATTGCCGTGTCGTAGGCACTGATCGCAGTTTTGTAATCGCCCTTGCGGAAGTGGACGTCGCCTTTTCTAAAGGCCGCCTCTTGACGATCTTTAGTACTCTTCGCGTCTTTCTCGACCGCGTCCAACTCTCGAATCGCATCATCCCATCGATTGAGTGAGAGGAACGCACGAGCGATCGACACCTTAACTTGGCTTGCGTACTTAGAATCGGGCTTGAGTCGAACGAAGCGCTGAAACGTTTTAAGTGCGCCGAAACTATCACCGCGTTCGAGATAGCTATAACCGACGAGTAACAAAGTGCGAGTTGTCATCGGCGATTCTGGATACTTCTCGACGAGATTGTTGTAGATCCCCATCGCTTCTTCGAAGTCCGAATCGTGCAAATTTGAATCGTCTTTAATTTTGTTTTCTTCTTTGGTCTGACGCTCTTTCAACCAAAGGTCATAGTGCGTATCCGCCATCGCATAGCGGATGATCTCGTCATACTCGGTCTTCGGAAACTTCTTTAAAAATTCTCGGCCTGTGCCGAGGAACAAAGCCTGTCGACCATTTTTGAAGAGTGTCATCAGGAGACGAGCCTCAAGATTTTCTTCCGATGTGCCCGGCATGATTTCGTAGGTCGGCGGAGCCTTATAAAGCTCTTCGAGTTTCGGAAATCCAAGATCCAACATGGGGTAAGCGATTCGGAGTGCCGCGCGCGAAGCGAGCTTGGCCGTATCTTTGATTTCGTAATCTTTTACGGTGAAGCGACGGAATTCGGGATCGCCTCCATCGAAAATGCCGCGTTCGAAATCTTTGCGAGACGCGATTTTTTCGGCGAGAGGAAGTGGCTCGGCTTTTTCTGGAGTTAATGTCGTGGTCCCGTTCGGTCCTGGTTTCGCTACGATGACGAAATCGGTTCCAGCTGGATCACGTTTAGCTTTTCCTGCGATTTTCGATGGCAATGTCGTTGGCGCTTGTGGATCAACGGCTGCTGTATCGCTTTCCGAATTCGCTGCAGCAAGAGGTTTTGCATCCTTGGGTGCCTGATCAGCTGGGAAAAAGTCTAAAACGAGGCGTGTTGGCTGATCCGAAAGGTAATCAAAATAATCGACCCCCTTGCCGGCCGCAAAACGAACCTCGACCATTCCGTCTTGTCCCTGAGCATTGATCGAACCGACTTTAACTTGCGCGTCGGTCGTTTGCTTCAGTCGGCGAATCGATGCTTCGTCGAGCGAAGGTAAGCGTAAAACAACCTCACCAGATTTTAATTTCTCGACCTTGTAACGTTCAGCTCCAGCGCCTTCGAATTCGAAATGCGACGCATCGCCGATGCGCGAAAATTCAGCACGAATGCCGACCTTACTTGTGCCTTCCGCTGAAGAGATTGCCGCGTGCAATACCGCTAAAGCGAATATCGCCACGCGAAACGAAAGCAGATTTGAGAGAAAACGTTTCTTAGACATCAGTCTTGCCATCCTGGCCCTTTGCCCTTTTTCGGGGGCGTCTTCGACTCCAGCCTAGAGTCTAGTCAAGGGTTTCCCACTATGAAGAGAGCACGCGCGATGCCAACCTCTAGCGGCGCGGGCTTCGGTTCACGGCGATCTGATGCTTGCTCCCACCTGTTGATCGACAAAACTATGACAGGTCGGTAAATCACTTTGACGCCTAGTCTAGATCGAGCAAACCGGAGCCAGCTTCAAAGTAATCCGTGAAAAAAAATCGCGAACGACCGATAAGTAAGCGCAACTAGGGAACTAACAGAGGAACTTTCGTGAAACGACACCGAGAACTGAAACTGACATGGTTTGCGATCTTGCTCGCCATGGTTTGCAGCGCAACAGCGTGCGTGTCGGTAAATCTCGGAGGCGGCAAAGTCGAAAAATCCGACGGCGTTAAATTCACTCCACCACTCGGTTTCAAAGCTCTCGACAACGGCCGCGCCGACTCTGCTTGGAACAACGCCAGCACTGGCAGCACGATTGCCTTTCAGTCGAACTGCGGCGACACATCGGACGCGCCGCTTGAATCGATCGCGACCGATTTATTCGCTGACTTTGAACAAAGCAAAGACACGCGCAATGAACGAATCGCGTTCGACGGCCGCGAAGCACTCGATCGAGAAGTCGAAGGCAAAGT
>JAYSYF010000340.1:0-3124 GCA_043716655.1 Bdellovibrionales bacterium
CTTTTCCAACTTTGCTGCGGATTTCTGGAGATTCGATCATCGGTCCAGGAACAATGACCGAGAATGATCCGCAACCACTGAGGCCGGAGGCCAAAAGCAGTGCGGTCGCAGTGTAATACGTAAACCTGGCGATATTAAACATTGGAAACAGCCTTCGCTTAAAGTTCCGTCCATCGAACAGTGCGACCGTCTTTGAATACGAGCGATCCATCTGGAAGCACATCTTCAATGTCTCGGAACTCGGGATGCTCGACAAGTCCAGCGCGTAGGGCCGAGCGGGATGTCTGTTTCAACTCCGGAGCAGTACCCGACTTAACTCTTGCTTCGCACCCATTGAGCCACGCTTCGAGAAAGCGAGACCAGTCGGGTTCACTGAGGCTAAGTCCAACGGCAGATAACTCGGCAGCTAGAGATGTCGCAGGGTAAGGCGTCGTTCCTGCTGGTGCGCCTGTCACATTCAGACCGAGACCGACGATGACGTGGGTCTTTGAAGGATTTCCACCGGAAACAACTTCGATCAGAAGTCCGGCGATTTTTTTCGGTGCTGACGTTTTCTTGTTGAGCACATGCAGATCGTTCGGAGCTCGGAGTGCCCAAGAAATGCTTGGCCATACTTTTTCAGCAGCTTCGTAAAGCGCGAGTCCAACGAGCGCCGAGAGAACGGGTTGAGGACTTTTATCGGATTCGAAAATCCACGAAGACAAAAGTGCCTGGCCAGAAGCGTCCGTCCAAATGTGATCGCCGCGACCCCGGCCCGCCGTCTGATGGTCGGCGATGACCATCGAACGATGGCCGAGCATGGCCAGCTGCTCTTTCGCATCTGAATTTGTAGAAGTCGTTTGCAAGCGCGCAAGAGTGCGAATGCGTGCAGCTCGCGCCCACTCGATTGACCAGCTATAAGAACTCATATGCCTGTCATCTCTGCTTGTTGCCAATCGAACAACAGGCTGACATCCGCGGTCGGTGCCGAGTGCGTAAGGGCACCGACAGAAATAAAATCGACGCCGACTTCTGCGACACTTCGTACTCGGCCGAGAGTCATGTTGCCGCTGGCTTCGGCTAAAACGCGAACGCCGCTCGAAAGCGCGGCTGTTTCGATCAAGTTTACCGCCATGGCGAGCGATTCGTTATCCATGTTGTCGAGCAAGATACGATCAACGCCGAGGTCGATGGCTTCAACGACATCTTCAAGAGTTCCGCACTCAACTTCGATTTTCTCTTGAGTGTTTTCGCGAATCCGCTCGACAGCCTGGCGAAGTCCGCCGGCTACCATAATGTGATTGTCTTTTATGAGAATCGCATCGCTCAGACCGAAGCGGTGATTCATGCCGCCACCATTTGCGACAGCGCGTTTTTCGAGTTCGCGATATCCCGGTGTTGTCTTTCGCGTATCGAGAATTTTCGTTTTGGTGTGCGCTACTTCGTCGACAAATCGTCCGGTCAAAGTCGCAATGCCCGAAAGGTGTCCGATAAAGTTCAACGCAACTCGTTCGGCTTTCAAGATTTGAATCAGGTCACCTGTGATGTGACATAGAATTTGTCGATTGAGGACCCGATCGCCTTCGCGAAAGTGCCACTGCACTTTGCAAGTAGGTTCGAGCATTTCGACGGTTTGCTCGAACGGTGTTGTACCAGAGATAATCAAATCTTGTTTCGCCATCAAACGCGCTTGTCCGAACCGTGGCGCGAGCCCCAGGCACTCGGTCGTTAAATCGCCCTTCGGCATATCTTCTTTTAATGCGGCCCGGATCAGGTCAGCTAAGTTCACGGTGTTTTACGTTTCCTCGAGCAGGCGTTCGAGTTCTTTCTTAATAATGCGTTCGGCGATTTGTGGAAGTAACTGGGTAACCGTTCGCTCAATGACTCGCTCGATTACTTTCTCGAGTTGCGGCGTCAGTTGCGATTTTACGAGTTCTTCTATACGTCGCGAATCAACGGACTCGTTCGAGGGCTGTCCCTCTCTACTTAAATCGTACGCGCCTTCGTTTGGAGCTATAGTTTTGTCGTTTGCGCCTACCGAGAAATCTGGATCGCGCAAAAGTTCGCGAACGATCGCAGGGCGCGTCTTGTCTTTATGGCTGACCGGTTCAATTTCAAGCCGCGAGGTTCGATTGAAGTCTTCATCGCTCATTGAAAATTCTGGAACATCCTCAGATTCCGTCGTTGGAGGCGGCGCACGTTTTCGGGACGCCGTCGGCACAATGACTTCTGTTTTGTCAGTCGTAAGATCCGGCATCGAATTCTGATTGAAGTCGAACTGTCCGCGACTTGTATTCGCCTGACTAACAGAAACAGAAACGGAATTGGTAGCGGCTGCCTTCACGTCATCGACGTGATTTGCCGCAAAGTCAGCGCTGAGATCGTCAATAGCTAACGATTCATCTGGCTTCAGCGGAGCAAGTCGATACTTATCGAGTGACCGATTTGCCCACTGATCGGCTTCTGCATCATCTTCATCCGCGAGCGAAAGTGTGTTCGATGCATCTGTCGGGCTCATCGGAAAAGATTTCGCCGACAATGATGGCTCGGCCTGAGGAAGTTGAAGTGGTTTGAAACTTTCATCCTCGTCATCATCATCAGTCAGGCTGAGCGGTGCGAGATCAAGTGGTTCGAAGCTTTCCATGTTCCAACCGCCACCGGCACTCGCGCCAGAGCTGACCGCTGAAGAACTTGCCTGTCCTTCGAGATGCAAGTCGGGGAGTGCTCCGAGTGGCGCTTCGGGAACTAGATCCGGCACCTCTGGGCGTTCGGGAATAGCTGGAGTGCGATCGAACTCTCCAGTCGAAGGACCCGCCGCCGCGGCTCCCATTGATGCGCGATTCATTGTTGCGGTAGGAATCGACGCCTCCGAAGTTTTCTTCGAGGCGCCGAGACTTGTACCAAACGGATTGGCAGCCGGAGCTTTCGGAACTTTTGCCTGCGGATTTAGAGGCGGAGGCATTCTGAGCTTTTCATTAGAAAGTCGCTCGGATGGAATTTCGTCGTTTAGCGTCGCCGATTTTGTGCCGGTCATTTTTGGTGGCGGTGGCGGTTTAATTTCTTGGCGCAGCGGTGCTGCCATCGTCGCGGGATATTCAAGAAAGTGAGCCATTCGCTGCGACCGTGTACGCGGAACGAGTTCAAG
>JAYSYF010000035.1:0-7272 GCA_043716655.1 Bdellovibrionales bacterium
TTTTCATTGCGATCACTGCAAAAGTTATTGCCCGAAGTGAAAGCGATGATTCGGGTGATGCCCAACACTCCTGCCACCATTCGGCGCGCCGTCCTTGGATATTGCCTCGGCAAAGATGCGCAGACTTACGGTCCGATGGTTGAAGATCTTTTTTCGCCACTTGGCCTTGTTGTCGCGGCACCAGAAGGTGAACTCTTTCAGTCTCTGACCGTCGCCGCAGCTTCGGGACCCGGTTTCGTCTTTGAACTTATGCAGTACTGGCAAGAGTGGATGGAGGAGCACGGCTTCGAGCCCGACGTCGCTCGTCAGATGGTCGTGCAGACTTTTCTGGGTGCCGCCGAACTTGCGGTGAAGAATAAAGACATGACACTTCACGATCTCCAAGATCGCGTTGTCTCGAAAAAAGGTGTCACCGCTGCTGGACTTCAGTCGATGCGCGAACTCGAAATCGAACGTGCGCTTCGCTACAGCTTCGAAAAAGCAGTTCTTCGCGACTCCGAAATCGAACGCGCCACCGCCCGCGACTAAAAAGGTACCTGCTACCTTTTTGCACCAAGCGAAAATCCGCAGGCCAGGGGTCCGGTTCTGGACCTTGGGCCGTTGTCCTAGGTCCAGCTAATTCGTATCCTAATGAAGTACCGCTCCGAGATTCGGATGTGTCTTCCTTCCGTCAGCCGAAGGCACCGCCGTTTCTGCAAAAAGGTAGCAGGTACCTTTAGATCCCAAGGAGGGAATCGTGAGAATTGCGCCAATCGACATCGCCCATAAGAGTTTTAATCGAAAAGTAATGGGCCTCGATCCGGATGAAGTCGCAAATTTTCTGCGCGACATCGCTGACCAGATGGAAGAGCTGATTCGCGAACGCAACGCTCTCAAAGAAAATTCACGTCAAAAAGACATGAATCTTATCGAGTACAAAGAGCGCGACGAATCGTTGAAAGCGACGCTGACAACAGCTTCGCGTATGGGCGATCAGATTCGCCTCGATGCCGAGCGTGAAGCGAAATTGATTGTGGCGGATGCTTCGCACAAAGCGGAACTCGTCATGCGTGACGGTCGCGATCAATTGAAACGTATGTATCAAGAGATCGCCGACATCAAAAAATTGCGCATGCAGTTTGAAGTGAACCTGCGTGCACTTTGCCAAGCGCATGTCGGAATGATCGAGCAGAGCTATGTGGCGTTGCCAGATCCACAGATTAACTTGGCGCACGCGGCGGCGATCACTGCGCCACCTGCTCCGTACGCACCGCAAGCCGCGCCTCAGTCGATGGCCCAAACGGTAGCGCAGACCGTAGCGCAAACTCAGAACGCAGCGTCTCCGGCTCCGATTGCACCACAGGCACAAACGCAACCTGCAGGCTATACACCGCAACCGGCGCCACAGGGTCAAGCGACTCGGCCAGCACCGCGATTCCGTAATCCACTTGCTCCAAACTGAGTCGAGAGATCCTCGGCTTTTCAAAAACAAAAGACCTCTGTCGACATGACAGAGGTCTTTTTTCGAACTTTTCATGAATGCCTGCGACGATCGCGCAGCGAGAAGTATCGGCTAGAAGTCGCCGATGATCGATGCGAGTTCTGGATGGTCGATGAATGGGTTGCGATTTCCCTGAATCTTGTAAATAGCATCGTTGCGATCGCGTTCAGACTGATCGACGGGATCAAGTCTGTGCCATGCTTGCAAGAAAGCCTCTTCGCGCGGATCGATCGCTAAGTGATATCGAATCGAAAAGTAAAACAGCGCTCGCGCGACGTTTCCTTTGTGAGCAACAGGTGGCTCAAACACTTCTTCAGATCCGCCGTTAGCCGTTCCGCTTTTCACCGTCGCACACTTCAGCGCTTTGAATGGATTCGCGACATCGCCAAACTTGTGGTTGCCTCGAACTGCATTCATTTGTGAATCGGTCGGGAAGAGATGGTGTAAATCGCTTTTCTGAACGTCTTTTCCCATTGAACGATTGAAGCGACTCTGTGGCCACGTGTGTTCAGTGTTAAGAACCGAGTCCGTAGGAATTTTGCCGGGGCCGATGCCTCCGCCGAAGTTTGCGTCTGTGTACTCGCGTTCGCAATAGACGTCCTGCAACTTGTAGCTTCCTGCGGAACCCTGCAGATGAAGCGAACCCATTAAGGCGCGGCGTGCGGCACCGTATCCGATTGAATTGTGCTGATAGCAGCTGATGGCTGCGGAGTCGCAAGAAGAACCGATCGTGTCGACTCCGCTGCGATTGCGCATGTGTTTTGATTCAAGAACTTTTCCAATGAGAAGAATGAGATCTTTGTCATCTTTACCGGCAGCGACTTGTTTGTAAAAATCGTCGCCGTAATAACCGTGCTGTGTTCCCAGCGAAACGGCGAAGGCCGTAGATCCAACAGACACAAGCGACAGGAGCCCGATCAAAAGCAATGCACGTAGGCTGATCATAATTTTTCCCCCTCAGAAAAAACACGTTCTAAGCGCGTTCACGCACATACAAACTTTACTGGAACTGTAGGGATGTCAAAAAAAGACCGCGTCAGTTTTAGCAAAACACGCGGCACAGCATTTCTTAGAAGAAAGCTGCGCTTACTTAAACGTTTCTGTCAAAAAAGTGCGCATCGCTTCCCACGAACGTGCGTCCGCGTTTGCGTTGTAAGCTGCACCTTTCGAGTTGTCTGCGCCAGCGGCTTTTTCGGTGAACGAGTGAACGGCTCCGCCGTATTTCACGAGCTGCCAATCAACTTTGTGTTTTCGCATTTCTTCTTCGAATGCGGCGAGTTCTCCTGGTGGAACGAATGGATCGTCCGCGCCATGTAAAGCGAGAACGCGACCTTTGATTTTTGCGCCGTCATCGGGCTTCGGAGAATCTAAACCGCCATGGAAGCTGACGATGCCCTTGAGGTCACCACCAGCGCGCGCGAGTTCGATCGCCGCGGTTCCGCCAAAGCAGTAACCGATCGCTGCAATCTTGTTTTTATCGACGCCTTTTTGCTCGCGCAAAACTTTAAGACCCTGGTGCATACGATTTCGAAGACTTGCTCGATCTTTTTTGAAGCCAGTCGCGAGTGCGCCTGCTTCTTCGGCGTTTTTTGGGCGAACGCTTTTGCCGTAAATGTCGACAGCGAAGGCGACGTAGCCGAGCTCGGCGAGCATATCCGCTTTGCTTTTCGTTTCATCGGTCACGCCCATCCAATTGTGAACGACCAAAACTCCTGGCTGATTGCCTTTTTTAGCGTCGTCATAGGCGACGTAGCCTTCATACTTTTTGCCGGCCATGTTGTATTCAACGGCCTTTTTTACGATGGCTGCATCTGCTGACGGAGAGAAGAGCAATGCCGCAGAAGTGAGTGTCGAAGCTACGAGCGTCGCAGCAAAAGCGCGAGTGTTAGATGTGAACATGGGGACCTCCGTCGTTTCCAAAGTCGTTAATCAAAAAGCCGTTCGGTTTCGTTGAGATCGTCTCCGCGCTGAGGTTCAAAATCATTTTTCGGAGCAATCACATCTGGATCAGCCCGTTCGGAATCCAATTTGAATGGACCCGTGTTGCCCGGAGCCGAAATCGTACCGGCATCAAACTTAGGACCCGAACGACGACCCGGCATCGAGTTGAACGCGACGTTCAACATAAACGATTGTCCCGCGGCCGTTCGTTGGCCAGTGATTGTCTGCATATAGCCCACACGAATATCGACGGTCTGACCAGGTTTGAAGCCAACCCACGCGCGTGCAGCTAATAATGCGGGATCGAACGCGCGGTAACGAGCGCTCCCTGCATCTGCTGCCACTTGGGTCGAAGTGCGTTCTACGAGAGTCAGTTCGTCATTCAGCATCGTTTCGGTACCTTCGACGCCGCCACCGATCATCAAAAAACTACCGATCGGCGATTCAGCGAATGCGCCGTACACGAGAGTTTTTGCAAGACCGTCTGTAGGAATGCGCGCGCCGACATGTCCGAAAATACGAAGGAAGCCAATGTCTCTTCGCATATGTAAGATCGCGCGGCCATAGTAGGCGCCGTCATCGACCAACGGAGTCGCCTGCAATCGAGAAAAAGATTTTAACGGGCCACCGGCGTCGAGAGGCATTCCTGCTTCGACTTCGGCAACCATCAGCAACCACTGTCGCCAAACGGTAAAGTGACCGCCGAGATAGGCTTCAGTTAAACCGCCATTTGTTTTTTCACTTGCGGCATCGACCGCTCTGACCTGGCCGAGGCCGGCACCGACGTACATTGAAAAACGTGGCCAAAATGCATATCGACCGCGAAGCCACGTATTGAAATCGGTAAAAGTATTGTCGCCCGGCAGATTTGCAAATTGCCCGCGAACAGTGTCGTAATTCGATTTACTCGAGAAATATTCAGTGGTGCTCGATATGCCAAACGAACCATTGCGCCATGACCACGGCGGAGTCTCGATCGGACTCGCCTCAGCCTTCGCTGAAAAAACTAGAACCGCTAAAAGAAAAAGTAAAACCGAGCTCTGACGATGCTTCATGACTTGAAAACGTTAGCACCATTGACGATGGTGACCAAGTCACGATTGGGCCAAGCAGCAAAGGAAGCAGAGATTTATGTCAGCTCCATCATTCGGTCTTTATCAGCTTGAAAACCTGCATCGCCAACAGGCGAAGTTTATGATGGTTGCATTAAGCGCGTCGCAAACTGATGTTCCGGCGCATCGCCTGATGAAGGTATCAATCGTGACCGACATCGCTTCGGCCTCGTCTAAGATCCAGCAGAAAATGGAGGCGGAACAATATCCGCTTTGGTGGCCGATCGTATTGATTTCGAAAGATGGTGCTAGCGACCATCAGGTTGCAAGCGTGCTAGAGGCGCTCGGCTTCGTTAATGTATTTTCATACCAGCATGGCTGGGATTCGTTAATTCGCGAGGCGCCCTAGCCCAGACTTTCGTTACATCGCCACGATCTGTCGACCTTCTCGACACTAAATTTGAAGTCGCAGTTTACAGCTTCAGGATGAGACAATAGACCAGCCTTTTAGCGGGACCCCGTAGGAGTTCCTCAGACCCGCCGATAAGATAATAAGAGTATCGGAGGGCAGGCTATGTCTAAACTACGGGTGACCGTTTCATATCGTTTCGCGATCATCGCGCTTTCGCTGATCATGGCGTCAAGCCTCACGGCCTGCAAAGCCGACAGCAATTATTTTGCAGCAACAAACGCATCGATCGGCGGCAGCGATGGAAATACATCGGACGGCACTGCCGGATTTAAAGTTAAACTAAAAGCAAAAACAGGCGTCGATGCTTTCATCCACAAGTTTGGTGACGTCACCGCTGCTTGCGAAATTCCGTTGAGCGGTGTTGGAACTCCGACGTCAATTCAGTGCATGGTCAACATGATGGAATATGATCTCTGGTTTTACGGACTCGAATATGAATTCAACGTTCCGAAAGAAACGTGCGAATTCGTCACTGTCGATCCGAACTTTCATTACGATGCGATGCCAGGAACTGGGCCGTCGGCAATCGTACTCAACACGCTTAACGGCGCGATTACTTCCTGCACGATAGACGGTGTTGCGGGAGCACTCGTCGGCGGAGTTTGCAGCGGACCAGAGGGATTTGTGACTCCAACTGGTGGAGTGAAATGTGCTTATGATTACAGCTCTGATACTGCTGTAGTGAGTGGGCCCAACTGCTGTTCCGGAAGAGCGCGCGTTGCTTTGGCAGCGTCGACATTCGATCCGGTAAGCTCAACGACCACCGTTGTGAATAGTGTGGTATCCACACCGTTCCTCGGTGGCGCACCTAACTGCAAAAGATCGCCTCATGATTATCTCGATTCAGCTTGGCCACAAGTCGACTACACAAGTGGTGCTAAGAAGGCCAACACCTTCATTACTGAGCTGGGAAAAGGTGCGCTTGTTCGCACTACGAAAATTCCATCAACTTATGCTGTAATTCTACAGAAGAAACTTTTTTGGGGTTACAGTAACTTCTTAAACGCTGGTTTCCATGATTGGGCGACGTACGTCGCTAACCCGGCCACTTGGGATACCGCCCGTACGATTCCGAGAGCTTTCCAGCCGCTTTACGATTTCGGCCCAGTCGGTGACCATGATCCGTTAACAGCTTCACCGATTGATGGAGTTGGCGACGGCTCTGAAGATTTCCGCTGCTTGACTGGCGCGGGCGAAGTAAAGCTGCGCATTCGCATGTACACCAACGAGTGGAACACCATCGAAGATTACACGGCTTACAAGGCGGGCGGAACTGCGTCGGGAGCCTCGCCTACGGTGCGAGGCGTGAGCGGTGTTAACTGCTCGGCCGTAAACACTGGTCCCACCTGCAATACGGTTTGGGGTTTCGAGGATATGTTGAATGAATTTGCGGGTGGCCTCGACGCTTATGAATTCCCAGAACTATGGAACCGCCAGCAGAGCCCTCCATAATCACGATCTTACATAGCCGGCTTTCGCAATTACATGCGGAAACCGAAATTCGATATGACATCGAAACAAAACAGGGACGGCGATACCGGCCCCTGTTTTTTTACGTCCCGAGTTTGCAACCATGGGTTTAGGTACCGCAAAGCGGGCCTCTTTAAACGCCCCTCAGGCGCAAACCTTGGAGAGCACGATGTCATTACCTTCTCGAGGCGAAATTCGAACACAGCTTCTGATTGTCGTAGGTTTCGCAACGGTCGCACTCTCGGCGACAACGTTTTTTATGGAAGGTCCATCGCCGCGAGCACTGGCTGCTCAAGCGGCACTCTCTGCGCAATCGGTAGTATCTGATAGCTCGCACGTTGACTGGGAAGATGTGAATTTGATGAACGCGGCGCTGGAAACTCCGGAAGCCACCGTTAAGACTGCGCGCAGCAAAATGCTGAGCGACTTCGAAGCCCGCTAATCACAATTGAGCCATAAGCGCGATGCGTGTAGACTCAAATTATGAGTCAGACTCCCACAGAAAAATCATTGAATACGGCGCCGCAAAAAGATCAAGCTGAAGACCCATCGGGTGCCGATAAATCGACACGCTACAATCCAGCCGATGTCGAAACTCGCATTTACGCGATGTGGGAAAAAGCCGGCTACTTCAAGGCCGCTGAAAAAAGCAAAAAACCTCCGTTCTCGATTATTCTTCCGCCACCAAACGTGACGGGCCAACTTCACATGGGTCACGCACTCGATCACACGATTCAAGATCTCTTGATTCGGTGGAAACGCATGAGCGGATTCAACGCTTTGTGGTTACCTGGCACAGATCACGCGGGCATCGCGACACAAATGGTTGTCGAGCGCGAACTCAAAAAAGATACCGA
>JAYSYF010000341.1:0-3118 GCA_043716655.1 Bdellovibrionales bacterium
CTCGGCCTGCCATCCGAGTCGTTCGACATCGAAGTTCGTCAAAGGTCGTGGACCTACAATCGACATCTCGCCGTAGAAGACATTGAGCAGCTGTGGCAATTCATCGAGACCTGTCTTCCGCAGCCACTGACCGACTTTTGTCACTCGCCCCTCCGTCATCGTTCTGAACTTAAGCACTTGGAATTCTCGCCGATCGCGGCCGATCCGAGACTGTCGGAAAAATATGTCCTTTCGTTCCTCGAGAAATATCGCGGTTGCAATAACTCCTCCCACCGGTCCGAAAACAAATATTCCCGCAGTCACACACGACAGATCGAAGAGTCGTTTGGGCAAGGAAGTTAAATACATAAAACGCTCTCTGAAAGGTATCCCGACTTGATCAGCGACCGGATGGCCGCGTCTTGTGCATCACCGCTGTAGTTCTGGAAGTCTTGCCAAGCCGTGCGCGCAAAGCTTCTGAAGTCATGTTCACCGGATAGAACCGATCTGTGTTCCATCCATACAGGTACCAGGGTGACCGCGAAGAGGAGCGCGTGCGCGATGTTTGCGAGTGACGACGACAACGCATGTTTTCGAAAGTTCATCTCGTGGATGTGAAACAGCTGGAAACGCACATGATCTTTTTCTTCTTCGCACATTCGCGCGCAAATCTTTTCTAACACCGTCGATTTGGTCGCTTGTCCCAGTGCTCGGTAATAGGTAAGCGCAATGATCTCGGCGATGACGAGTGTCCGAACACTCCATTCAACCCCAGCAAGTCGGCGCAGAAATCGAAAACAACGGTCGTTGAATCCTTTGCGAATCTTCGGGATTGAATGTTGCCGCATGAACTCGCCTAGATAGGCCGAGTGACGATTTTCCTCCCGTATGAGATGACGAATGCACTCGAGATATTCGGGATGACCGTTTTGCTCGACAAACGCTTTCGCCTGCGCGATCAGAACTGTTCCCTCGGAAGACTCACCGAGCTGAAAACTCTGAATTGAAGGCGTTATCTTTCTCAGCTCCGTCGAAGTCAGCTGGTATTCGTCGCGTTCAATTTTGAGATTGCGCCCTTTGTTCGATTCGAAATGTTTTAGCCACTGGAAAGTCTGAAGATCTGCAGTCAGGTTTGTCATTTGCGATTCCTCCTATGAATAGAGGATCGCCATGCCATGTGAAATGACTGTGAAGTCGTCATGAACACTCTGTGTGTTCTCTGGCGCGCTATAAAATGGTTGCCCAAGTCGTGTCTGCGGCAGTTAACTTGATGCAGGAAGGACAGTTATGTCGCTTAAACGAACACTTGGTCTTCCCATGCTAACTTTTTACGGAACGGGAATGATTCTCGGTGCCGGGATATATTCTATCATAGGACAAGCTGCCGGAAGGGCCGGCGAAGGACTGTGGCAAGGCTTTGTTCTGGCTGCGCTGGTCGCGTTCTTCACTGCGCTTTCGTATGCCGAACTAGCAACAATGTTTCCAATGGCAGGTGGCGAATACCTGTACCTTCGTAACGCGTTTTCAAATCATCGCTGGGTCGCTGCAACGACCGGTATCTTAGTGACGTTCGCAGGGTGCGCAACCGCCGCAACAGTCGCACTCGCTTTTTCAAGTTATCTGCAGCATTTCGTCGAAGCGCCCCACTTTTTAGTCGCGATATCATTACTCGCAGTCTTTACCTTGGTTAACATCGTCGGCATTCGACAGTCGAGCTGGGTCAATGCACTATTCACTGTGATCGAAGTAGGCGGATTGATTCTCTTCATCTACCTCGGTTGGCAATCGCCGACGTTCGGCGACGCGCTCGCCACAGCTCCGAAGTTTGCGACAGTCTCTAGTGCCGCGCTCATTATTTTCGCTTATTTCGGTTTTGAGAACATTGTTAGCTTATCCGAAGAAACAAAAAATCCAGAAAAGACGGTTCCTAAAGCGATTTTTCTGAGCCTCGCGGTTTCAACAGTTCTCTACATTCTGGTAAGCTTAGCGGCCGTCGCACTCATGTCTCCGGATTTGCTCGCACAAACGGAATCCCCGCTCACAGACGCTGCCATGAAAAGTTCAGCGAAATTGGCCGGAGTCCTCGGTGGCATTGCACTCTTTTCGACTGCCAACACAGCTCTCATCGCATTGATCGCAACAAGCCGCATCCTCTACGGAATTTCTAAAGACAAATCGCTGCCCATGATATTTTCAAAAACACTACCCGTGGGCAAAACACCGTGGATCGCCGCTCTGGCCGTCTTTTTCATCGCAGCAATTCTTTTACCGCTTGGAAAAGTAGAAACAGTCGCGAGCGTATCGTCGGTCGTGACGATGGTGGCGTTTCTCGCGGTGAATACCGCCGTCATCACTTTGCGATTAGCGCATCCGAAGAAGACTCGACCATTCCGTATTCCCGGTTCCATTAAACGGATTCCGGTTTTTCCAGTTCTCGGAATCGTGACAAGCGTCGTTTTTCTTTTTCAGTTCGACGCAAAGGTATATGCTATCGCGGCGCTCGCTGCCGCGTTGTCGGCTGGAGCCTATCTTCTTTACTCACGGGTAGCGCGATGACGGCCAAAGCAATTCTTTCTCTTCTTATCATCAGTGGCATTGTCAGCATTGGCCGGCCAGCCAGAGCGTACGAGACAGATCCCGAGTATCGAAGCATCAGTACACAACGTGGCTTCACTCTGATCGACGCTTTTTCGATCGACAGCGAGTACCAATCCGATCTTCTCACCTATCAGATTAATCCCGCCGACACTGAGCGTGTGACACAAACCCGATTCGGGAACAAACCGGTGCAAGGCCACTTCCTTGTGTCGGCCGGAAGTCTTTCGGCAACACAGTTTGACCAAAAATTGCGCGCCGAGATTTTGGCGCCAATTGGAAAATCGACGCGCGTCCGATTTCTTCGCACCGAGGATGAAAACTACGAAGAAGACTCGAGTCATTCGATTTTGGAGCTCGAACAAAAGCTGACGAGTCTCACCGATGATCGGGGGCTTTACATCGCAGCGTACGGGGAACTTTCGCGGCTAAAAAAAGAAGACGACGTCGGAGCGGCACTTATCCAAAGATCGAATAACAGCGAAACGCGTCTCTTCATCACACAGGCAGATTTCACGCGCTCTGAACGCAACGACAGCGCCGA
>JAYSYF010000342.1:0-3114 GCA_043716655.1 Bdellovibrionales bacterium
AGACCACGAGTTTCGACAGAGTCTTCATAGTTAAAACCAAGGCTCGCACCGATGCGCGTATCTTGAAAACTGTAACCGCCGCCAATCAAAAATGACCCGCCAATGCCAGGCACAAGTTCACCGTCGACCGTCGCAGTTTTGATCTCTTTCGAAAACGATTTGTGTGCTTCTAGCGTCGAGACCAAATCGAATTTGCCGACGATCTTTGTCAGTGTGGTTCCAATTCCAATTGACCAGAACCCGCGCCCGCGTGCATCGAGCTGCAATGATTCAGTCGCATCTTGAATGGATCGTCCCGTCGGAGTCCCCAGAGTGAGATAACTCACGCCGCGCGGTCGCCAGGGGCTGAAGTCCCACTCGGGTAAGATTTCGTATCCAAGATTGACGGCGATGTCCCCAATCCCTAATGAACCCGACTCGGCGCGAGTGCGTCGAATAACTGGTACGCTTCCACCGAATTGAAATCGATCGAAAAAAATGTGTGCGCCTTGAATTCGAAAAGTCTCGAGCGTTTCTGGATTTGCTCGAGTCTGCCAAATTCCTCCTCGGGAAACTTCAGTTCCAACGTTCGCGTAGGAAAAATCGCCTATCAGAGTCGCTTCCTCGTCACCTGTGATAACACTTGGGTTCGCGAATCCGCCGCCGCAGCAGCTGGCTGCGTTCGCTAGGCACGGAGTAAAAAGCGCAAAGACGAGACTAAATAAAAATCGCATATACAGCTTGGTCGGTGCCGATTTGAAAACGAATTTCCCAGTCGGCCTTCATATTAAAAAAGACATCCTTCGCACGGTATACTCCTGGGGCGATCTTTTCGATCGTTACCGGCGATGAGCCGTGTCCCATGCTTGGCATCCACAAAACTATCTTGAGCGGCACAGACGAATCCGCAGTCACATCTTTCAACAAGCCGGAGGTTCCATCCGCAGTCGTAAAGATGAAGGTGCCGAACGAGTGCTCGGTTGGACGAAGTTCCCATTTGAGATCGACACACGCATTCGAGAATCCGAAACGTGCGACGCAGCCACTAGCGGCTCCAGCCTTCGAATTTGCAGGATCTCTTGCAGTTTCTGGATTCAAGTATTGCGGACGGGCACAGGCCGCCAAATTCAAAATCAGAATCAGGAAACAAAAGTATGTTTTCAACGTGTACTTCTATCGACTGCGCAACCGAGCGCACGGGCTCGGGGTGTGCGAACTTCGTTTCCGCTTGCTAAGTCAGCAAGCGCTTCACGTAAATACTTTCGATCGGCACGTTGAAAGGTGGATGAATTGGAAACTCCGCCTTGAAAGACCTGCTTGCCATCGCTTGTAAAGATGAAGGCGTGCGGAGTCTTCAGCGCCTTTAGCTCGTCCGCGATTTTCGACTTCGAGTCTTTCAAAACCGTAAACGGAAATGACGCGAAGTAACTTTTTGCGGTGTCATTCGATTCATCGGCATTCGAGTTGATGCCAATAAAACGGAAGTCGGTAAAGTCAGCTGATAGTTTCTTTATCTCGTCAGCGTGACTCATCGAGCACGGGCAATTCGCAGACATGAATATTAAGACGGTTCCCTTTTTCAAAGGATCGTCGCGCAATAGCGATACGTCTTTGCCGAATTTAAGATCGAAACCTTCAAATACATGCGCTGCTCTCGAAACCGAGGCCACGGCAAACAAGAAGGTGAGGCAGCCGAGTGCGAGCGCATTCCGGTTCATAGTTTTTCTATTTCACTTCAAGTGGAATCGAGAGTTCGTGTTTTGCGCCAGCGTACTCGAATCCAAGTTTCACAGTCCACATACCAGCCATTGGGAAAAACGCTTTCGAAACTTCGGTGTGAGCCGCGTCGCGATTCGTGAGAGTAACCGGCGACGAACCGTGCGAGTGTCCGCCCATGTCCATCAACAGCTCAACGTTGAGGTTTGTGACAAGCGACGCATCAACAGCGGAAGGTTTAAGATCAACCATGAATATCGTTTCATCAATCGTGTTGATGTCGTCATATCCAAGGTGCGCACAGATTTCCGTTGCGGTCGCAGAACAGATGTTTGGTGTGTGATGTGAATGTGCATGAGCTTTTGGGCACGTGAAGGCGAAAACGAAAACAGCTGCGATGAGACCCAGGACTGAATTTAAAGTGATAGATTTAAGCATGATGAACTCCCGTTGCAGAGATGGACGGATTGAATTGGCGTGCCTCAAATCTAGCCTCAGTTCAGGTATATCTTAATGTGAATTGCGCGTTTCATGCGGTGCCGCACGTTCTTTTTTTCACGGTTCCCATAGGCTCTGCCGTATAGCCTTTCCTAGAAGAGACGATTTTGACCCAATTTTAAATGTTTTTGGACTTCCTGAGCTATGTTCCGACCTCATTAATTTTTTGGGGGAACTCCACGAATGAAATCACTTTTCGCGTCTATTCTTGCTCTGGCACTCGGCCTCACGGTCACTTCGGCGGCGTTTGCTACCGACACGCTTTTCCCAATCGGAGAAGGTGTTGCTGCTGACGTTCGAGTTGGTATTCCAGTAGAAATTCCAGCTCAGGTCACTGAGACTGAGTCTCTCGGAAAATACGTTTCTGAACTTCTCGCAGTTCAGTCGGCTGAATTGGTTTGGCTTGATGCGCAGACTAAGTACTTCGAAATCCTTCACGCTTCTTTCGTTGGCAGCCGTGCAATGTCACAGGCGTTCGACACAAAAGCACTTCGCACTGGAACTAACGTTGCTGCTGGCGGCGTGACTCTGGTCCTCGACGGTTTCTTGGCAAAAGCTTGGCTCTCGGGTGCGACTCCAACGATGATGATGGTAAAAGACATCGTTTTCGCAGCTCGTGGAAACACAGGCAAAATGACTTCGATCGGTAAAAAGACTTTGGCGTCGCTGATGGCGATGGGCAAATCGCTGAAAGTTCCAAAGAATTTGGTAACTACAGCTGCTATCGGAACTTTTGCATACATTCAGGTAGAAAATTACTTCGTAATCAACATGAGCCAGGCTCAGTACGACGCTACGATGGCTTCGCTTGAGACGAAAATTGCAGCGTTGGTTGTTCGCAAACAAGCCGTCGCTGATATGCACATTCCATATTCGGCTCGATAGTCGTGCCATTGGGGGGCCGAATGAAGTTATATTCAG
>JAYSYF010000343.1:0-3114 GCA_043716655.1 Bdellovibrionales bacterium
TGCACAAAGCTGAACTCGTTAAGAAATCTTCTCCAGTCGCCCGAGCGATTGCAGCTGGCGCAACTGCAGCTCGCAACTTCGGTGGCAAAGAAGAGATTCAAGGGAAGATGGACGAAGTTCTTCTTCACGAGAATGCACTTCTTTGCCACCGAAGTTGCGAGCTGCAGTTGCGCCAGCTGCAATCGCTCGGGCGACTGGAGAAGATTTCTTAACGAGTTCAGCTTTGTGCATAACGACTTCGAGTTCGCCGCGACGAACGTTTTCTTCGTAGCTTGCGACGAGAGCCATCTGGTCGATTTTTCGTTTACCGAAGAGTGCGATTGAGCGCTCGATGATGATTGCGATCGATGCGAGTTGAAACGCCAAGATTGGCCACATCCAGAATCCACCGTGTTCGAAAGCAATGCCAAGTTTCGTCAAGAACTCCATGTGCGTCTCCCCAATTCGTCTTCAGTTCGTCTGACAAAGACACCTCCCCACGAAGGTCTTCGCCTATTTTCTTAAAATCATTGGAAGAAATTGATTTTGGAGTGCCATTCAAAACCGCCATTTCAAATCAATTGAAATCGGCTTTTAACAATCGATCAGTTCGATCGACATCGCGGAAACACCGCGCCCCCTCAAAAATCCCCCGTGGTTCAGACCGTCTGTTTAGCGGATGCGCTCAAAGTGGTCCAACCAATGTGGAGACACTACAAGGAGACCGACCTCACGTGTCAACGGGGGGACCCGTTTTGGAACCATTTTCAAACACGATCTGTTACGACGTGACCTGATCGTGCAGAAGTACCTTGGTTCGTGGCTTTAAAAGGATTTTCACACAGCCGGAATTTTATCGATTGCCGCGAAATGCGTCTCGCGATGCGTAGAAGTGATGGGAGATATTAAATCTTTTTGCAGCAAAGCGACCTCGTAAAGAGTCGAAACCAGTCTTTAACAGAAATTAAAAGTAGAAGGTCGCGCCGGCTTTTATTGGCGAATCGCCGAAAGTTCTAAAACGCGTGCCTGAAGAAATCGAAGTGATCGCGGTGCCGGCCTCAAAACTCCAACCCACACTATCAAGTCCGGGAATGAAGACTTCGACCCCAGCGAATCCCATAAGTTCGAAACCAGATTGGTTGTTGCCAGCGGTTTCTACGCTGAGGACTCCGGCACCCGCACCCATATAGAAGTTCAAATTATCTTCCGGAAAGATAACGCGGTAGATTTTCGCGATGGCACTGAATTTCGAATTCGCTGTTTGCGTATCGAGTCCGATCGAGGCCGAAAGACCCAGTTCAGAGCCGGGCCAGTATTGAAGTGCGATCGATGGAAGACTGATGCTCGATTGATCCTTGAATCCAAGACCGAGTCGGCTCGTCAAATCTTTCGCTTGGGCCAAAGGAGCCAGCGCGAGGATAGAGACGGAGATCAATGCGAGAAGAAGGCCTTTGTGTGTTGTCATATGCAAATCCTCGCGTAACCACTCAAGCATGTTCAAGCGTATATTCACTTGAAACGTTGCAAAAAAACTCTGAACGGCAGTCGTAGACTTTAAGTCTTCGTTTTCTGCTTGGTTCTGTGGCATCGTTTTTTTTCTTACCCTAAAGCCACGACATGGAAGATCATATTCGCATGCTAAAGCTCCCTGTACGCATAAGCCTTACTTCTTGGATCTTCATTGGTCTCGCTCTCGGTCTTTTGGTCGGAGTTTACTTCCCCACTTTAGCGCACGGAGTGACGCCATTTCGGACGCTCTTTCTTCACGGCGTAAAGTGCATCATCGCACCACTTATTTTTGCTTCGATTGTCACCGGGATCAATTCTTCTGGCAGCGTCAAAGGCCTTGGCCGCTTGGGTTTGCGAGCAATCATTTGGTTTGAAGTAGCGACGACACTCGCACTCGTCATCGGGCTTGTGTTCGTCAATATTTTCCGTCCGGGCGATGGCCTGACTATTGGAACCGGGGTCGACCCTGCCATTGCCGCCGCCGCTCAAAATAAAATGTCGTTTGCGGGATTCATCGAGCACTTGCTCCCGACCAATTTCGCAGAAGCCATCGTCAAAGGTGACGTACTTCAGATCGTGATCTTCTCGGTCATCTTCGGCATCGCCGTTCTGATGGCAGGCGAAAAAGGCCTTCCGATCGTCAGATTTTGCGACGCTTTAAACCAAGTCATGTTCAAGTTCACAGAACTTATCATGAAGCTCGCACCCATCGGCGTCGGTGCCGCGATGGCCGGATCGATCGCTGAACACGGTCTCGCCGTTCTGATTCCCATGGGAAAGCTCGTTCTTACGCTCTACGGAGCCTTGATCGTTTTCGTACTTCTGGTTTTAATTCCTGGCCTCATGTGGTCTCGTGTGCGCGTCAAACCGTTTTTCAAAGAGCTGCGACCGCATCTCGCCTTGGCATTCGCTACGACTTCGAGCGAGTCGGCGTATCCAGGCGCGCTTCAGTCGCTCGAAAAGATGGGTGTGTCGAACCGCATCGCGAGTTTTGTTTTGCCGATGGGCTACAGTTTCAATCTCGACGGATCCACGCTTTACCTCGCAATCGCCTCGGTTTTTATCGCGCAAGCGGCGCACATCGAATTATCGGTTCAGACACAAGTCGCGATGATGTTGGCGCTGATGCTGACAACAAAAGGTGTCGCGGCCGTACCGCGCGCTTCGCTGGTCGTCTTGTCAGCGACACTCACCGCGTTTGGACTTCCACTTGAAGGTGTCGTTCTGATTATGGGTGTCGATGAGTTTATGGACATGGCCCGAACAACTGTAAATCTCGGCGGCAACTGCGTCGCCACGACCGTTGTCGCGCACTGGGAAGGCGAAAAATTAAACCCAGAATTCCAAAAAGGTCCGGACGAACCTTACCGGCTCTTCACTCTTGGCGGCCAAGATCAAAAATAACGTCGGCGATTATTTCATAGGAGCGCAGACGCTTTCCATGATCATAAAGTCCCGTCGTGATCATCAGTTCGTTGGCACCCGTCGAACGAACTAAACTCTCTAGTTGTGCTTTCACTGTTTTAGAACTTCCGCGCACACCTAGTTTGAAACGACCTAAGACGTATTGCCTCTCGGGTTCAGACCATAAGCCGTCCATCGATTCCACCGGCGGTTTCATTTTGA
>JAYSYF010000344.1:0-3112 GCA_043716655.1 Bdellovibrionales bacterium
GCCGCGGATCGTGCACACACGATTCGAATCGCGAGCCGCCTCGACGCAAAACCAAGCGACGTGATTACTCCGGGACACATTTTTCCGATTCGAGCCAAAGACGGCGGAGTTTTGAAACGCGCCGGTCATACCGAAGGCAGCATCGATCTTTGTAAGCTTGCGGGACTTTCGCCTGCCGCCGTTATTTGTGAAGTCATGAACGACGACGGAACTATGGCTCGCGTTGGCGACCTTCGCATCTTCGCTAAAAAGCATAATTTGAAAATCGGCACGATCGTCGATCTCATTCGGTATCGACTTGAAAACGAATCTCTTGTGGAAGAAGTCGCGAACGCGAGACTTCCGAATAGATTCGGCGAAGCGTTTAAAGTAAAAGCCTTCCGCAGTTTGCTCGATGGAACCGAGCACGTCGTTCTTCAACTGGGCGATATCGCGCAGGGCGAACCGTGTTTAGTGCGCGTACACTCGGAATGCATGACTGGCGACGTCTTTGGTAGCACACGCTGCGATTGCGGACCACAGTTGCACAAAGCGATGGAGATGATTACGAACGAAGGCCGCGGCGCTATTCTTTATCTTCGTCAAGAAGGTCGTGGCATCGGCCTCGTCAATAAGCTTCGTGCTTACGCCCTTCAAGACAGTGGACTCGACACAGTTGAAGCAAACCTACATCTCGGTTTTCCACCCGATTCGCGCGATTACGGGATCGGTGCGCAAATTTTGCGAGCGATTGGACTTAAAAAAATCCGCCTACTCACAAATAACGAATCGAAACGTGTTGGCCTTAAGGGTTATGGCATCGAAGTCGTTGGGCGTGTTCCACTTGTCGTCGCAACTCATGCGAACAACGCTGCTTATATGCAGGTGAAAAAAGAAAAGATGGGTCACGTTTACTCTTCGGTCGAGGAATAGATGAAGCGAACGAACGATCAAAAGAAACGAGACTCGGCGGCGGGCCCGACAGCGACGAAAACCAAAGCGCTTCGCGGCGGCCTTGATGGTTCAAAAATGAAGATCGCGATAGTAACCGCGCGGTTTAACAGCGACATCACATCGAAACTTCAAGAAGGTGCGTTGCGCACTTTGAACTTGCTCGGCGTGAAGATGAGCAACATTCGTGTCGTGAGCGTTCCCGGAGCCGTCGAGATTGCCACCGCAGCGCGCGCCCTCCTAACGTCGGGTTCGGATTCCGTGATCGCACTTGGCTGCGTAATTCGCGGCGAGACGACGCACTACGAATCGGTCGTGAACGCCGTGGATCTTGGTTGCACCCACCTTCAACTGGAAACGGGCAAGCCGGTTGTCTTTGGCGTACTTACGACGGAAAATTTAGAACAGGCGATTGATCGCATCGGTGGACATCACGGTCACAAAGGCGAAGAAGCAGCCGAAGTCGCAGTTGAGATGGTCAATTTGCTAAAATTGATTTCACGAAAGTAGAGATTGCTAAACCAGCTCGCACCGAAAGAATTCAAAAAACGAAAACGTGAGATCGCACTGATTGTCGGTCTCTCGATTCTCGTCGTGGTGCTGACGCTCGTTGAAATCAAACTCGCGAACATCAGTCAGCAGCTGCCGTTCGTTCACTCGATATTCTTCTTTGGTCTTGTCAATTTCAACATCATCCTACTTTTGTTGCTCTTCTTCCTAATTTTCCGAAACGTCGTGAAGGTCTTCGTCGAGAGCGGCGGAAAAATTGTTGGAAGTTCGCTCAAGGGTAAGCTGATTGCGGCATTCGTTGCGTTTGCCTCAGTACCGACAGCTCTGATGTTTTTGGTTTCGGTTTTTTATATCAATTCGAGTTTCGATAAATGGTTCTCGGTTCGCATGGCGTCGGTTTTAAGTAACTCGCTCGAGGTGAATCAAGAGTACGTATTCTCGTCGAAACGTAAGAATTTTCATTTCGCCAAAATTATTGCGTCGGATCTGAAACGCGAGTCGGGCAAGCCGGTTGCGCGGATTATCGACGCAAGCCGTGTTCGGTTCAACATCGACTCGGTGGAGTACTATCCTGGGCTGTTTGCCGCGCGGGTCGTATCGCTCTCGACGGACGAATCTATTCCGGCCATTCCACCGGTCTCGCTTGAATTTTTAAGAAACGGAATCTCGGCTCGATCGGAATCGAGCACAATTCACCATTTTGGCGAAGGAAACCTTGTCCGAGTCATTGTGCCCGTCGATCGAAAGTCCGAACGCGGGGCGCTCGTCGTCTCGACCTTTATTCCCATTTCACTAATATCCAAAATCGACGATATCTCGGCGGCACACGAGGAATTCAGAAACGTGAATCCGCTCGAATATCCGATCAAATCGATTTATCTCGTCATCTTGTCGCTGATGACACTCGTTATCTTGCTATGTGCCACTTGGTTCGGCTTCCATTTAGCTAGGGAATTATCAATTCCGCTTGAACTGCTGGGGTCCGCCACGAAGCGGATTGCGAAGGGCGACTACCAGCCCGTCGGAATTCGCTCGGGTTCGAAGGAGGTCAACCATCTCGTCGCAAGTTTCAATCAGATGGTTGGGCATCTCGATCGCTCGAAGCGCGAAGTTTTAGAAGCGAATAAGAATCTGACCAACACTCTCGAACAACTCGATGAGCACAGTCGTTACGTTCAAGTCGTGCTATCGCACGTCACCACCGGCGTTGTGTCGGTCGATCAAGAAGAACGTATCACGACGATCAACCAACACGCGGCTCAGCTGCTGCAGATTGACGCCGACAAGTATGTCGGTCGATCGGTGAACGACGTTCTGACCCCAGAGTATTATGCGGTATTTGAAGACTTGCTTGCGCAAATGCGTACGCATGGCTTCGTCAACTTCCAGCGAGAACTTCGCATCGAGCTGGGCGGAAGATCTATACCGCTGCAAATGAACCTTGCACTTTTGCAAGACGATCGCGGGCAAGATCTTGGAAAAGTTCTGGTCTTCGACGATCTGACGATGCTTCAAAATGCGCAGCGTGCGGCGGCTTGGACCGAAGTTGCTCGGCGGATCGCGCACGAGATCAAGAACCCTCTGACTCCAATCAAACTTTCAGCGCAACGGCTCGAGAAGAAGTTCGGCGCCCAGATTCAAGATCCGGCCTTCTCGTCGTGCATCGGTATGA
>JAYSYF010000345.1:0-3111 GCA_043716655.1 Bdellovibrionales bacterium
ACACACGAAATCGAAACAAATCCTCTTTTCTCGATTGTCGATGGCATTATTACGTTGAAACATTTTGCCGAGGCCGGCGAAGAACAGCGGTTCATTCAAGTTTCGAAAATGCGAGGAACGAACCATAGCCGAGACGAACACACGTTTACAATTAACTCTGCAGGTCTCGAAATTTACGCGCCGAGAGTCACCATTCGCAGGGAACCCGGTTCAGATCGAAAGATTGCTGGCGACGGACCGGTTCGCGCGAAACTCGGTATTCCGACCCTCGAAAGCTCGATGGGTGAAGGAATCCCCTGGGGCTCGAGCGTTTTGGTTTCTGGCGTCGCAGGCACAGGGAAAACTATTTTATGCCTCGAATTTATTTATCGAGGCGCGAAAGAATTCGGCGAGAAAGGGATTTTCTTCTCGTTCGAAGAAACACCGGACCGGCTGATTACCGCGGCGCATGGCTTGGGTTGGGATATCCGCGAGCAAATCGAAAAAGGAAACATCGAAATCGTCTTCGTTCCGCAGACCGAGATCCTCGTTGAACGCGATCTACTGATGATGAAAGACAAGATTGAAAAGATGCAGGCAAAACGCATCGCGATTGATTCAATTTCCGTTTTTGTTCACAAGATTCAAAACCCACAAGCCGTGCGCGAAAAGGTTTTCCAGATTGCGACTCTTGTACAAATGGCCCAAGCCGTAGGCTTCTTCGCCACGGACATTCATTATGGACAAAACCAAATCAGTCGATTCGGAGTTGAAGAGACAGTTGTCGACGGCGTTATTCTGCTGACCGCCAGCGAAAATGGCTATGTGCGAGAGCGCTTTCTTGAAATCTACAAATTGCGAAATACGGCGCATCGAAACGGTCGTCATAAAATGACCATCAAGCGCGGCGGCATCACTCTTCAACCGGCGCAACAATAAGTTACGCTCGGGTGAGGCTGATTAGTTGTGATGCCGGTTGAGCGAGAGCAGGCTCTCGACCAGCACCGTCGGGTTCACCGGTTTTGAAATGTGCCCGGTAAAACCCGCTGCAAGCGCGCGATCGTACTCTTCCTTCATCGTATGAGCCGTCAGTGCAAAAACCGGCTTCTTGTACTGCTCGCCACGAAGAATGGCGAGAACCTCATAGCCATCGAGTCCGGGCATCTGGATGTCCATTAGTATGACGTCGAAGTTCAGTTCTCGCGCCTTATGGATAGCCTCAGTCCCGCTTGAGGCGAGGTCGACGACGGCACCTTCACGCGCAAGAAGGATGTGCATAAGGTCGCGATTATCTCGAGAATCATCGACGACCAATATATTCCAATCCTTCAGACGCTCACCGCTCGAAGGGGCAACTGGTTTCGGAGTCGCAACGTGAACTTCATCGTGTCGGTGATCTTTATGGACGGCAAGTTCAATCAGGAATGTCGTGCCTGGAACGCTGTTATGACGTTCTATCGATACGTCTCCGCCCATGGCACCAGCAAGCTTTTTTGAGATCGCGAGCCCCAGGCCCGTGCCGCCATAGTGTCGTGTTGTGGTGTCATCAGCTTGGTTAAACGCTTGAAAGAGAGTACGAGCTTGTTCGCTCGTGATTCCGATTCCTGTGTCGGTCACACGAAGATTGATTAAATAGAGTCCGTCTGAAGTCTTTTTGTAATCACCGCGAACTGCGATACTTCCCTCGTGAGTAAATTTAATGGCGTTCCCCAAAATGTTTACCAGGATTTGTCGAATTCGAACGGCATCGGAGACAATCTTGAACTGCGGCAATTCTCTTGGATCAAAAGTTAGTGTCAGGCCTTTGCTTCTCGCCCGATCCGAGAACATTTCAACGACGTCGTGAATAAGGTCCGATATGAAAAGCGGCGCCTGCTCGAGCTGAATTTTTCCTGCTTCGATTTTTGATAGGTCAAGAATGTCATCAATGATTCGCACAAGCGCATGGCCACTGCGGGTGATGATGTTCAGATATTTACTACGATCCGCTTCTTCGACATCTGACGTTTTTAAAATTTCGGCGAATCCCAAAATCGCCGAGAGCGGAGTCCGAATTTCGTGACTCATATTCGCGAGAAAAGCGCTTTTCGATCTTGTCGCCGCCTCAGCCGCAAATTTGGACTCGATCAGAACTTGTTCCGCCACCGCATTGGCAATGGCGAGGTTGACCGAGTCATTGAGTAAATCAAAAAACGCCATATACGATTCATTAAACGGAAGTCTTGTACTAAGGCACAAAGCAAGAAAACCCAACGGTTGTCCCTGCCCAGCCAGCTTAATAGGTAACAAGCAAGCGCGCTGAATCGGCTCGGCATACTCGGCGCAAGAGTGTTCACCAAACTTCGCGACGACGTCAGCAAAATGGTAGGGCTCTAGAATTTCCGATGCTTTTTCAATCGGCCACTTCGTTAAATCGGTGAATCCAGCCGTGTCACCCGCGCTTGCGGCGATTGACCATTCCTGGGATTCATCCTCCAGAATGATCATCGCGCCTGGGATGTCAGATCTGTAGTCGTCCAAGGTACGCGCGATACGTTTTACAACTTGGGTCAGACTTCCGCTGTTTGCTGCTTCGCTTGAAAGGTCTCTCAGCAGACGCGTGCGGCGCTGGTTCAGCATCGCCGTCGTCGTCTCTGTCACCGGATGAAACAAACCGACCACAGTGCCCGCCTCGTCGCGAATTGGGCTGAGGGAAAAAGTAAAAAATGTTTCTTCAAGATAGCCGTTTCGGAAAAGAAACATTCGCTGATTCTCGAGAAACGACGTTTCTCCACGTCGCGCCTTTTCGAAGGGCTCGCCAATCGCCGGCCATGCGGATCGCCACGTGACGCGATAAGATTCGCCGATGGCGCGGAGAAGAACGCCGCCACAAAGTACCTTGTAACCGGCGTTGTAAATCTGGATCGCTTCAGGACCCCAGATGATGTTGATTGGAAAATTCGATGCGAGACAAAGACTGATCGTCGTGCGCAAACTCTGTGGCCACAATTCAACCGGTCCGAGTGGCGTTTTCGACCAGTCCTTCGACCGAATTAGCTCTGCAATTTCGCCACCGCCAGACAGCCAATCGAGCTCTACCGGCTGACTTTCAATGAGTCGTCTCGGCGTTGCAATCCCTATGTTCGCATCTAT
>JAYSYF010000346.1:0-9429 GCA_043716655.1 Bdellovibrionales bacterium
CGGGAACCTCATTGAGCGTTCCACGCGCGATCTCTGGGTAGAAGACCGGTGTGTCGCCGAAATTCTTGTACGACAAGTATTGGCTGAATTGGTAAGCGCCGATTTTACGGCGGTGACGAAGGTTGATGTCACCGACCCAAGATGCAGGGATCTCGGCCAGCGGACCATACTGTTTCCCAAGATAGCGAGCTACGGTGCTGAGAGTGTAGTTTCCGACGCTCGTCGCAAGACCCAATGCTCCGTTAACGGCGGCGCCACGAATGAACGTTGCGGCCGTAGTAGCACCAACGACGTCATAACTATCGACGTACGCGAAATTCAGGAAGGTTTGGAAAGCCGTCGCTTCGTAGCGTGTTTCGATTTCTACGCCGCGCGCGTTAATTTCGCCTGCGTTTGCGTTCATTGTGAGCGGTGCTCCGCCAAGTGTGTTTGGCTGACGAGTGATCACGTCTTTGTATGCTGCTTGGTACGTTAACAGCTGAACGAAGATATTATCGACGCTCGTCAAGTAGGCGAGTTCGAACGTCTGCGCCGTTTCAGGTTTCAGACCGATGTTTCCTCGGTTGGTTGCACTTGTTGGCAAGAAATAGAGTTCGAAGAGGGAAGGCGCACGATAAGACTGTCCGAAAATAAATTTAAGACTGCTTTTGTTGCCGAGGTCCCACACCGCCGCACCACGGCTCGAAACGTTGCTGCCGAAAACTTCGTTGCTTGTATAGCGCGAGCCCGCGACCAATCGTACATCGGAAATTTTGTAATCGAGCTGAGCAAAAATCGATTGTTCGGTCAGGCTCTTGCCGTTCAGGTTGTTCTCGTTCGCATTGACGAGAGTCTGAAGATTCAATTCGTTATACGAAGCGCTGTAACGTTTTTCGTAATCGACACCAGCTGTGAGGCTCAAGTCAGGCGCAATCTGATAAGTGCTTCGAACCGTTGCGAAGGCGCGATTACCAGACACATCTGAAACTCGAAGTTGCGGCCAGTTAGCGGCAACTGTTCCCCAGCCGCGAGGTGCGCGGCGCTCTTGTTGATCGTAAACGACCGATGCCTTCAGAGAAAGACTCTCAGAGAGCTTCGTATCGAAAGTATAGTTGGCCATGTAGCCCTTGATGAGATGTGCTTCGCCGATACCAGCGGTCGCACTCGGAGTTACCCCGAGGTAACTTTCGTTCACAGCAAAACCGTTGATTGTCAGTGCATGTGGCCCAACGGCGTAGCGTCCGGTCGCGTTGTTGTCTTCAACAAACTCGTTGTAGCGATTTAATCGTCCGCTTTCGTCTGTGAAGTTTGCATCGATTCCTGCCTCGTTCGCTGCCTGACCGCCGACGAATAAGGACTGCTCCTTGTCGACATCGCTAAAGTGCGCAGCACCGACGAAGCGAGAGTACTGGCCCGCGCTGATAGAACCGTGTCCTCCTGCCGTCGCGTGTCGAGTGACAATATTAACTGCGCCGGTGTACGCGTTCGATCCGTAGATAACCGATGCCGGTCCTTTTAAGATTTCAATGCGATCGATCGAACCGATCGAAACGCGATCGAGGCTTCCTTCGCCTGTCACAGCATTGAAGAGGGCAACACCGTTGATCATGACTAAAACTTTATTTGCGTAGTGATCTCCGAGAATTCCTCTCGAAATGGGCAAGTTGCGTTTCAAATAAGTTCGCAGGAGTCCGAAACCCGCGAGAGTTTGAACGGCTTCGCCGACGGTCTGAAAACCGTAGCGTTCGATCATAGTGCGATCGATAACCGAAACAGTAGATGGAGAGTTAAGAACGCCGTCCCCGCCGCGGCCCGAGGCGACTTGAATGTCGATACCCAACATACTCTCGAGATTGAGTTCTTCAATATCGGTAGCTGGCGTTTGCCCATGGGCAGCTGCGCCTGAAATGGAAAATAGGCACGCGATGAGCAAACGGATCGACTTATTCATGATTAATATCTCCCTCGATGGGGTCAGCGTCCCCAATCGACGGAAGGTGTGCAACCTAAAAGACAACAATTCTCTGACGGTCTCAAATGCCGATGTCGGCAAGCCGCTAGAGGACCGCGCCAACGGGCGAATTAAGAAGTACCGAAGTGACCTTGTTTTTTGCTTCAGTGAAAAAGTCTTGCGGCGCATTGATAATAGCTTCGAGTAGATCTTCGGTCGTAATCACAATGGACAACCGCGAGTGTGAAGGAAGAGTGATGGCGAATCTGTTCCGATTTCATTTTAGCCGAAATACGGCCCACGAGTCTGCGCCTCTAAAATCATCCACATTTTTTTTCGATGTTCGTCCGTCGAATGACGAAGCTGTTTAGCTCCTTCTTCGTCCGCGACCCATTTGCTAAAAGTATCACCGTAGGTAAATGTCGGATAAAACGCGGCCACAAGGAACACGGACCACCGCTGAAAGAAAACGAAGTCTTCAATGTCCATCGGGATCAGTCCCAGCTGACGCCAGCAGGATCGTTGGTACCTGTGCAAAGGGATTGAGATCTAGTAGTCGATCGCGGCCCGTTCCAGGCTTGTCGTAATCGACCTCTTCGCGTTCATAGCGAATTTCGCCCTGCTTCAAAAAGATTTCGGCGATTGCCGAGCCGCAACCCTGGAAACAGCTGTTACCAGAATTCGATTCTGAACTCGTCGCCATACTGGAACTGAACAGTGTCCGCTAAGGTAATCGTTCCGCCGTTAACGGTCCACAGCGATGCGTCTATCGGTGCGCCCCAATCCGAAGTGCCACCTTTTCGAAGCCAGACTTTTCGAATTTTGAATGTGTCCGTCACATCTTTGAAGTTAACAGAACGGCTGAGGCGTTTTCGAATGACCGAACTTAGATCTTCGAGTGCGAGCGCGTATTGATCCGAACTCGACAGCACAGAGCGTTTCTTACCCAACAATAGATCTGCGAGCCGGTTGTACTCGGTGCCGACGCTGCCGTTGGTTCCCAGTGAGTCGCCGTTTTGACGAACGAACACAGATAGAATTGGCAGCGATTCTTTGAACAACTCTTGACTGCGATTTACGATGTAGTCAGCAAGTGCATTCGATTCGTTGTTCGCCGATGCATTTCCCGCGACATAGACTTTCTTCGTTTCAGTCGACTGATAAGGACCGTTGGTGACCACTCGCATTTGACCAGGTTGGCAGACCGCTGTGTTCGTGTCTGACTCCATGACGAATGTCGATTTGGTCAGATTCGATGCGGCTGTTGTTTGGCACGCGAAGTAGTTGTCTGCCACGGTGCCCATTTTGTCCGCGCAAAACGAAGTGTCCGAACATTTCGTCGTGCAAGTGAACGAGTTTTCGTATGTCACAGTTCGAGCAGCGGTCTCGTACTTGTCGCCAGCCGAAAGGTCGTTTGGTACACATGATCGTTTAGAACCCGAGCTCAAGCTACAAGTGTCTCGCCAAGCGGCAACCGCGCACGACAAATCTTGTGTTGGGCTCGAGAGAGTCGTTGAAGACTTTGTTAGCGATAAGACTGTGCATGTCGGACTTGTTCCTGAAGCAACAGTCAGTCCTTTAGCCGTCACGATTTTCCGTGACCAATCGTCTCCACAAGCGCTGCCCATGACGACATTCGCGGTTGGAGTCGCGCCGAAAATCAGAGCGTCCGAGACCGACTTTGCTTTTGGCAATCCATTCGAGCAAACCGGCAAATATCCGGCGTCTGTGTATGCGGCGCCCGACGGTAGGCGTCCCGATACGAAGCTTGCACAGCCAGAGGAAGATGAACCCTCGAGACCGACAGCGGACTTCGGAGTATACACGGTCTGACAGTTAGCTACGTTCGTATCGGTCGCCGAACACGAACCGGTTTTTCCTGCGAGAGTTGCTCCGTCTTGGCAAGTGACTGGGTAAGTAGAATTGCCAATCACTGCGCCCGATGGAAGCTGCGACTTGAAAGTCGCTTCGCATCCGCTTGCAGAAGTTCGACCCGAAAGAGTGAGTTCGAAAGGACCAGTGTAGTCAGTTCGGCAATTCGTCACGTTCGTGTTTGTTGTCGAGCATGATCCTGCTTGATCCAATAAAGTAGTTCCTGATCGGCAAGTCGGCAGATAGGCAGCGACATCGTAAACTGCCGATGCTCCGAGCCTTCCGTTTGCAAACGCGGCGCAGGTTGCGCTGCCCGGAACGCCGTTCAGAATCGCCGCACTGGCAGCGAGCTGATAGTCTGTGCGGCAATTTTGTTTGTCGAGGTCACTTGTTGAACAAGCGCCCACTTGATCTGCTGTCACGATCAGGTTTCCGCAGCTTGGAAGAAATCCGGTATCTGTGTAAACCGCACCGGATGGAAGTTTCCCAGCAACAAAAGCATCGCAAGTCGTTAGAACCTTGCCCGACAACTGAGTCGACGTGATCGCTGAATAGTTCTGCTGACAATTTATGATCGATGTATCTGTCGCCGAGCACGCGCCCGTTCTAGCAAGGGGAGTTCCGGCAGTACAAACTGGTTTGTATCCAGCTTTCGTGTACAGCGCGCCCGTAGGCAATTTTCCGCTAACAAACGTGTCGCACATCGAACCAGATGCACCTTGAAGCGTGATGGCGAAATCTGGATATGTATAAGTGCAGTTAACTTTTGCGCCGTCTCGAATATCGCAGCTCTCGACTTCTTTAAAATATTTTACGTTCGTCTGTGGAATTTGAAACGTCGGTGCTTTCTTATAGTAGGAAACCGGCGTCGAGATCCCGTCGAACATTTTTCGAGAATTGTAGTAGGTTACTTCAGTTCTTAGCTGATCGTATTTTTGCGAAGATTTATAGTAGCTAACTTTCGTCTGCTGTTGATCGTACGTCATGCTTTTTGCGAAATAGGAAACGTCAGTTGTTGGGATTTGATAGTCAAATTTGTAAGAAAATCCGGTTTCATAGTCGACGCGGCACTTCGCAAGAGCTGGATTTGCAACAGCGCCTCGATATGAAAGTGACGTTCGTTGTACTTCGCAACGTCCATCGACATACATGACGCCACTTTGACCTCGAACGATTGAATCAACGCACGATCGACCCGATGGATCGGTATCATTCTCGTCCGAAACGAGTACGACGCTAAGGAGTTCGCCCGGATTGACGAAACTGCGGTTGTTTTTCAAAACACGCGCAACTGCGCAGAGACCACTTTCCTGGTCGATGACATCGTCGAGAACACCACGTCTTGTACCCGCATCGATCGCAGACAAGTTTGGATTCAAGAGCGCGACACGTTTGCGGAAGTCTTCTGCAAATTGATCGACCGACGCGTTTTTATTTTTAATAGATGAATAAGTGACGATTCGGTTCCCGCCCGCCGGGTTGGCGGCAAAGAGCGCTACCGGCGCTGGGGAAAACGAAAGTGTTTGTTTACCATTGTCGTTACTAGTGGCTAATCCAAATCCGACGAGGTCTCCGGGAACATAGCCGCTAAGTGTTGTGCCACGGTGTGCATCGAATTGAGTTTGGTTCATGCCTGCAAACGATTCGACAGATGCGGAAGGTAGGCGAGGGAAGGATGCTGCAGACATTTCGGGAATTGATTGTGAAGTGCTGACAACAAACGCTGTGGTGTTGAACGGAGCTAAATTTGTTTGGTTCGAACCTTCAAACATTCGGCTGAATGCAGTCGACAAGTTAATTTGGTTGATACCCATCGTGCCCGAGTTATCGACGACGAACAGAAGCTTCAGTGGCGGGAAGCTGTCGGCGTCGCCGACGGTCGCTTCAGCGTAGTTTTTGTCTGCAAGCATGCTGTTGAGGTCTTCGACGCCTTCGAAGGCCATCTTGTTCGCACAGTTTTGAAAGAGCACCAGCAGAATGGTTGCCAATAATGAGAGCTGTAAAATGCCGTTCGTTTTTCTTCCAAGAACTTTCATGATTCCCCCAGAACGCACGAGTCTCAATACGGGACGCTCGCCTGCACTAACGTCTGTATGAATCGACAATTGTCCTCAAACGCTAAAACTGTTGCCCTGAATTTGGTCGAATCGAACGCATTGGACTTAATAAGTGATTGGCGACCACATCTGGGAAGAAGTGTCGATCTTTTTTGAAAGCTTCGAAAGCTGGTGCAGCCCGCTCGTGGGGCCGCAATGCTATTGGGAAGAGCTACTTCGCGCGCTTGTAGGTGATTTCCAGGTTTTTGTATTCTGGTCCGGTGGTCCATAGCAACTCCGTACATAGCGAACAACATGTTGTTCTTGTCGGTGATCTTCCACTCGCTTCGATACGTGCGATCTTTACCAGTGACTGGGCAAGAAAAACTTCCGGCGTCTTTCAAAGTTTTTGTTGCGGCGTCGAACGTTGCTTCACCATGCATGATTCCAGTGCTCATGCCGTCCATCCAGACGGTTTGATATTTCTGTTTTACGTTATCAAACCCAGTGTATCCCAATCCTTCCCACGGCTGACCCATGGCTTTGCCTTTGATCTCGTGATGCAGAAAGCGACCGCCGAAGATCATCTTCATTACACTTTTGCCTTTTGACTCTTCTGGTTTCACATCTGCAGACATCCACATCATCGATGTGTACGACCATTTTCCAGCCATCTCGGCCAAAACTTTGTGCGCGGCGCCCGGCTGCATCGCATCCATCATTTTCTTCATCATTTCAGGAGTTACACCCGGTGGCATCCCGTGGTGAGCGGCGTCTGCCGGTTTCGCTGAGGGCTTTGCGGATTTTTAATCTGCAGCGAAAGCGTGAGTTGCGAATGTGAGCGTTAGTAGTGCCGTAAGTGCACTGAGGGTAATGTATTTCATAAAGATTCTCCTTCGTGTGTGACAGGTGGTAGCAATAGCTTTCACAGAAATGGAATCGAAAATGATCTCAAAACTCGCTGCGGAAATTTTGAAAAGCGAAGCTCCGCTCGGAGTCCCAACGAAAATCGTTGCGATTGACGGCGCGGGTGGGGCGGGAAAGTCGACGCTTGCGGGCAAGCTCTCAAGCGAACTGGACAATTGCCCCATCGTTCACACAGACGATTTCGCGACCTGGGACGTGCCGCTGCTTTGGTATCCGCGAATGATTGAGCAAGTGCTTGAGCCATTAAAACAGAATCGCACGGCTCGTTATCAAAAATTCGATTGGAATGTGAAGCAGCTCGGCGAATGGCTCGAAGTTTCTGCCGGTGGAATCGTGATTTTGGAAGGGGTGAGCTCAGCCCGAAAAGAATTTCGACCTTATCTCTCGTTTTCAATCTTCGTTCAGACGCCTCCAGAACTAAGAATGAAACGCGGTCTCGAACGAGACGGCGAGAGCGCACGCGATCAATGGGTCATCTGGCGCAAGCAAGAAGACGCACACTTTGCTTCCGATGCGACAAAAAATTTCGTCGACGTGATCGTGTCGGGCGACCCTCCCGCGCCACTTATATGTGAATAAACTCGGTGCATTTCGAGCAGGTGTTCCGCGCGCGCCACTTATAAGCGGTCGTTCACGGGGATGAGGCGCGATTCGCTGGTGTTTTGACACTTATATGTGATTTTGCTGGGACTTGAAAGTGATCGCTTGTTTCGCGCTCGGCTATAAAGGGCCTAGCCTTTTGGAAGTTTGCTCATATCCATGAAAAGCGGGTTCCAGCGATGCCCATCGAGATCGATGAATCCGCAGCCGTACATCCAGCCATCTTTGCAACCGGGCTTGGCGTACATCTCACCACCGGCTGCAACGGCCTTTCGTGCATACTCGTCGACTTCTTCAAAGCTGTTAGCGCCGAAACTAAAAAGATTTGAAGATCGCATCGGGGGAGAGATTCACAACAACGCTCTTCTCGCCGACAAGCATTGATACCATGCCATCTGATTTATGCTTCTCGTTCATCACGAAGCCGAGCTCGGTAAAAAACTTTTTCGCTTAGGAAAGGTCTTTCGAAGGAAGATTGAATCAGAAAGTGTTTTTCATAGGAAAAACGTTTTCATGGAAAAAGATCGTTTCATAATGGTTACGCATGGCGCCTGCATTTCGAACGTTTGTGATGAAGTGAGCACACTTCCACATCTCGAATTTCGATTTTGAAATTGAGATCGACTCGTCATTTTTCGCTAAAGAGTTTGCACTGCCAATGTTCATGCACCACTGAACGAGATCGATTGCAGCTTTCCATTGATCTCGCTCTTTCGAGCCATCACGAGCGAGAACTCACGATGTCCACGCGAGTCATTGTCGATATCGTGGCTAAAACCATGACGATGTCAGTTTCAATTGTGATTTTTCGGGATTCTCAAAATGAGATTCAATGAAGTTTCGATACTTTGCGCCCAAATCGACGGCGGCCGCAGTGTTGCAAAGCTATTAAAAGGAAACTTATGAAATCAAAGTTTTTTTCACGGGCGGTTTTAAAAGGGGGAACGTTCAACACAGAAAACTTGCGGCTCGAACGATAGCACTCATCGCAGGACTATTAATGACGAGCACATCGTATGCGGCCGGCGCGGGCAATACGGGCGGCGGTTGTTACAATCTGCAGGTGATCGGAGTGAAAACTAAGACCGCAGATCTTACTGGTACGAACGGTCACTCGCTCTTCGTAACAATGGACGGAAGAACGAGAATTTATCTACAAGAGGGCGCCTTCAGCGTTCTCGATCGTAACGGAACAGACGGTTCGGCTTCGTTCCGATTGCCGAGTCCAGATCCGACTAACAGCGGCACTTCGTCTTACTCGGTGTTTGCGCGACTCGTCGGTGGGCCGGGCAGCGGCGTCGACATGTCGACTTGCGGAACAGACGCTGCGGGCACCACATACTGCAGCACCAATATCCTATGCAACTTCGTTTCTGCCCAGTACAAACGACTGTCCCAGCTGCTTAACGCTTAACAATAGGAGCTGTGCCGCCGGAGGAATGAAGTTAAGGTTTGTTTTCTAAAACCTTTTCTCAGGAGCCCACATGATTTCTACCGGCGGCAAATTTCCCGATTTCACTCTTCAGAATCAAGACGGTAAAACGAAAGCACTCAAAGATTACGCAGGAAAGTGGCTCGTGCTTTATGTCTATCCAAAAGATGACACTCCAGGATGCACGATTCAGGGAAAGTCTTTCACTGAAACAAAAGCGATGTTCGATAAGATGAATGTGAGCATCGTCGGCATCAGCCAAGACGACGTCAAATCGCACAAAGATTTCTGCAGTAAGTATTCATTCACGATCGAACTTCTTGCCGACACGAAAGGCGAACTCTTGAAAGCGGCCGGAGTTGGACAGAGCGAATACAAAGGAACGATGTACTGGGATCGTACAACCTTCGTCGTTAGCCCGACTGGCATGCTGAAGAAAGTCTACGAGAAGGTAAGTCCACAAGGTCATGAGCAAGTGCTGCTCAATGATCTTCAGGAAATGCAGAAGACGAACTAGTAAGACGCGGCTGCGTGCACCGCGAGAAGTGAGTGCACGAGCGATGTGGCGCGAGGCGACACCGGCGCCGGTGTCGCTGTGCGTGGAGGAAAGTCGACGGGCACCCCTGAGGGTT
>JAYSYF010000347.1:0-3097 GCA_043716655.1 Bdellovibrionales bacterium
TTTCAGTCGCGAGCGTTGTCAGCCTTTCGGGATGTCAGTGGAAGAAAGCACCGCGACCATCGTTTCTAATCGTCGCAATTGACCGCCTCGGCGTATCTCACGCGGGTTGCAGTACAGAAAAAGATGACGCATCCCGCTCGGGCTTTGCCGAAATCTGCGAGGAAAGCGTGCGGTTTACGCACGCCTTTACCACTTCAACGATGTCGGCACCCGCCATGGGTTCGATATTGACCGGACGTTATCCTTACCGCTCGGGGCTTCGACACAACGGCGGCGGAGAACTCGGGACTTTGTCATCTGCAACCGAGACAATTGCCGAGCGCGCGCTCGATCTTGGATTCAGAACCTTTTTTGTTGCGGGTGCGCCGCCACTCTTGCGACGTACCGGTTTACATCAAGGTTTCGAGACGTTCGACGACTCGATTCATCCGACCAACCGTCGCATGCACCGACCCGCACGAGAGGTCGTCGAAATTTTCACAAAGTGGCTCGACGTCGAAGCTCGCCAAGATCCATTCTTTTCGGTTTTGCATATGGGCGACATGGTCGTGCCGTGGCAGCCGATGCCGGACGACTCGGGACGAGTTCGAGAAAGTACAGTCCGTGGTCAGTTCGAAGAAATTGACGAGAGTCTCGCGCGGTTGTGGGCTTACCTGAAGCGGACGAAGCGGTGGGATCAAACGACGATCGTTGTCGTTGGTCTGCAGGGTGACTCGACAGATACTCGCAACGGCGAAGTACCAGCGCTCGATCTTCACTCGGATACGACGCATGTTGCGTTGCTCATCAAAGACGTGCGCAGAGACAAGGATAGCGAGTCCGGACAGCCAGCATATAACTGGGTTCCGAAGTCCTGGTCTTTCGATGTGAACGTTTCACTCGCGGATGTCGGAATCACTTTGTTCGATTGGATCGATGGCGGCGACGCAACAGAACTCGGCGTCGATGAAGCGCGAAGTCTGCGTTCCGCGATGAAGGGTCCAGGGGAAGTTGTCGACGAGTGGCGAAAACAAGACCGTCTGATCGTAACCGAATCTGCATGGGCGAAATGGCAAGTGGATGGGGCCCTACCGATTCGAGCAGCGCTTCGCAAGGGTCCTTACCTCTACATTCACGATGTGACTCCGGCGATCTATAACACTTTGACCGATGGCTTCGAAGTCGCTCCTTTACCTAGGAGAAATTCGCGAACAATGGATCTTCTGCAAGAATTCGGCGGGCTCGCATCGGGTCTTGGTTTTCGAGATTTTCCCGGCATCACTGATGCGCGGCAACTCGAAGAGCGATGGGCGAGAACATTTTTTTCTCAGCGTCTCGGTGCACACGTTCCCGAAAACACAAAGCTCGATGACCAACGCGTTTTGCTGCTGGCCGAGACGACCGATCCGGCGAAGACCTGGATCGAACTTCGCAGTTGGCAAAAGGGCGAGATCGAAGCGCCAGCACCGACCGCCTGCTCTCAACTCGTATTCTCTGCGAACTCTGCTCTCGATCTCAGCTCGGCCATCGAAGCTGAACTTGCGCGCGTGTGTCCGTTCCGAGGTGCAAAAGAAATTGCGCGATGGTATCGCGAAAAAGATGGCGATGAACGCGAGCGATTATTTGAAACTATATATCGAGCCGATCAACAGCGACTGGCTGCTGTTAGAATCGCCGAAGCTTCTTTAGCTCTCGGACAAATTTGGGAAAGTGGCACCACTCGCCGCAAAGGTTTAGAGGGTCTCGAAATTTTATTGGGTCAACCCGAGGCTCTGCGCTTGCGACAGCAAATTATGCGGCGTAGCCGAAATCAACCCGAGCCTTAATTTTCAAACGGCGCTCAAGCCAATGCGAAATTCGGTTCACTTCATCTTCCGTCGCAAATTTTATAGCCGGATCAGCACATGGTGCTTTCGCCCGTTGAAGATAAACTTTTTTGGGATTCAGCATAGCGACAACTTCGAGCCACTCTTCGAGCTGTGTCGAGTGGGTTAAGCTGAAGTCGCCAGCCGTGATGACGGTTTGAATCGAAAGGTTATTCAGCGAGCGAGCGCCGAGAAGAATTTTCTCGAGGCTTGAGCGCGAGAGTGGCCGATTGATTTTTTTGAAGGCCTTTTCTGTTCCGACATCGATCTTTACGATGCACTCATCAAACATATTTAGGGCATCTACAATGTCACGATCATCCAGCCGGTCGCCATTGGTTAACGAAATGATTTTCGTCGTGCGGCCGAAGCCGTTCGTTGTCGAAGCCATTTCTGCGCGCTTTTCGATCAACGACTTTGCGAGCAGATGAAAAGACGGGTGAAGCGTTGGCTCGCCGTTGCCAGAAATAAGAATGGTGTCGAGTGCCATCCCCGTTTGAGCTCCAGTCCCTAGCGCGCGTCCGACTTCTCCAAGAATTTCTTCGATTGAAGAGAAGGCGGCATCAGTTTTTAACCGGCTGATGCGAATTTCCGAAGGTCCAAGCGAGCAGTAGCCGCAGTCAAAGTTACAAACTTTCTGCTGACCCAAAACGTTCAGTTCAATCATCTGACCGAAGATCGGGCTGTTCACTGCCGTTGTAACGATCGGATTTTTTATGTTTTTCATGCGGCCAAATCCGAAGCTTCGGCTTCAATGCCGAGAAGACCCAGCCAAAACGCGGTGTTCGCATCATTCTGCGAAAGCGCGTGCACTATTTTATCTGCGTCGATCGCATTCGATTTCCATGAATAAAGCGATTCAGGAGTTCGCGAGTGCGACATTAAAACGAGGCTGTCGCCTGGTCGCGCGCGGAAGCTATTGATCGTCAAATTCACGTTCGAATCGAGACCAAGCAACTGAGCGGGAAGTGCCGGAAGCGAGTGCGGGCTCCCAGCTTCGTTTGCCAGATCCAAAGCGAGATCGACAGACGAACCAATCGGTAAAAGCGATTCGTTACCACGTCCTAAGAGTACGTGAGGACCGCCAACCTGAACCCATGACAACTCATTCTGTGACAACGTCGCGGCGAAGAGCTCGACACCCGCACGATACTCATCGCCATTGTCTTCGCGATAGAGCATGTCGTTTGCGAGCATCGCAGCCGTACGCAAATTGTTGGCGGCATCTGACAGGCAAGACATTCGCGGAAGTG
>JAYSYF010000348.1:0-3083 GCA_043716655.1 Bdellovibrionales bacterium
TCGCAATCCGCAGGATCGACGAATGATGATGGGTGAACTCCATCGCATGGGCCGTTTCGATCGATCGAGCACGCTTGGTGAACTTGCGTTCAGTGCTCCGCGACTTCGCGGCGGTGTGGAGGGCGCGAGAGATTTATGGGAATACACTTATCCGCGCGCGTGGCCCGATTCTGTCGGATCGTCGGCAAGGTCGGCCAAGGTCGATGAAGATCTCGTCTGGAGCATCATGCGAGCCGAAAGCCATTATCGACCGGAAGCGAAGAGCCCGGTCGGAGCGTCGGGACTCATGCAAATCATGCCGTTCACTGGTGAACGCGTCGCTTCGCAACTGATGGGATTGAGCGGTTTCAAAGCAGCTGATCTGCTAGATCCTGAAATCAATGTGAAGTACGGCGCGCGGTACCTTCAGCGCCTTCAAGAGAAATTCGGCGGCAGTCTTCCGCTCGTCGCCGCAAGTTACAACGCCGGCCCGCATCGCGTGCAGGCATGGCTTCGCGGTTTTGGCGCTTTGCGCATGGATGAGTTTATCGAGCACATTCCGTTTGTGGAAACTCGAAATTACGTAAAGAAAGTCACCCGCAACTTTCAAATCTATCGCCTGCTGTACCGTGACGATCGAGGCAGCTTAGGTTGGTTGGTTCGACCCGTTGGCGTTTCGCCGGATTCGGGGCCTCACGCCCTAGAAGTTTGGTAGTTCTCGGTTGAGTCATTGAAAGTTTAAGCGTAAGGATTGGGCCTAAATAGAGGGCCCGATTTATGAGCAAAACTTTTCAAGTAAAACACATGGGTTTCAGTCTATCGATCGCAATGTTCCTGGTGGTCCTCGGACTCTCGGGATGCACGTCGCGATCAGGTTCAATGTCTGCAACGACTCCCGATGGTCGCACGCTTGAACTAAAACCAGCGGACACTCTACGAATCAATTTAAGTTCTGAACCGCCAACGCTCGATTGGAGCAAAGCGACCGACACGACGTCATCACACATTTTGAATAACGTGATGGAAGGTCTGACCGCTTACAATTTGGCAGACAAGGAACTCGCGCTGGTTCCTGCTCTCGCGCTGTCTTGGACACCGTCCGAGAAAGCTCGCGTTTGGACTTTCAAACTTCGCCCAGGAGTAAAGTGGACAGACGGCGTTGAATTCACGAGCCAACAAGTCGTCGACAGCTGGCGCCGTCTGATGGCGAAAGAAACCGCGAGCGAATACGCTTATTTCTTGTTCGGAATCAAAAACGCAAAAGCTTTCAACGAAGGAAAAGTACCTTGGGAGCAAGTCGGTATTTCATTGCCAGCTCCGGATACGGTTCGAGTCGAACTCGAAAAGTCGATGGCTTACTTCCCTCAGCTGATGACTCACGCGTCGACCTTTCCACTTCGCCTCGATCAGATCAAAAAGCACGGCGACAAGTGGAACGAAGCGGGGAATCTCGTTAGCCTCGGCGCTTACAAACTTGCTGTGTGGGCGCATGATCGTGAAGTAATTTTGGAAGCGAATGATTCATATTATGGCGCGAAGCCGTTCGTTAAATACATTCACGGACAAATGATTATCGAACAGACGACGGCAATTAATCTTTTCGACTCAAATAAACTCGACGTGGTCGACAGCATTCCGTCGGCCGAGTTAAAGACACAGAGCAAACGAAAAGAATATCGTCGTACTGGAATGCTCCAAACTTATTTTTATCCAATGAATGTGACGAAACCGCCGATGGACAACGTCCATTTGCGCCGCGCGATTGCCCATGCGATCGATCGACAAAAGGTCGTTCAGGTTTTAAACGGTGGCCAGATTCCTTTAACTGGTTGGGTTCCATCGGGAATGTTTGGCTACTTTTCGGATGTCGGGCTCGAATTCAATCTCGACAAAGCGAAAGCTGAATTAGCGAAGGCTGGTTACGGCGAAGGAAAAAAGAAAGTTCCGAAGATCGACATTAATTTTAACACGAACGAAGATCATCAGCGGATTGCAGAGATTGTTCAGGCGCAGCTCAAAGAGAATCTTGGTATTGAAATCGAGCTGAAGAATGAAGAGTGGAAGACGTATTTGGCAAATCTTCGAACCAATCCGCCGCAGATGTATCGTTTCGGTTGGCTTGCCGACTATCCAGATCCAGACAACTTCATGAATCTAATGACCTCATATAGCGATAACAATCGCACACGCTGGGGCAACCCGGCCTATGACAAAATCGTAGAAGCTGCGGCCGGCGAAACAGATCCAGAAAAACGTCGGGAAATGTATCGCAAGGCGAGCCGTATTCTTTTGGAAGAAGACGTTCCCGTCATTCCGGTCTTCACAAGTGTTTCGCACATGTTGATTTCGAACCGCGCCGAGAACTTTCCACTGAACGCCATGAAGCGCTTTGAGTACAAAGCGGTTCGAATAAAGCAGTAGGCTCTTCGTGCGAGCAGGGGCTCTTGTCTTCTTAGCAAAGCGTGTTTTGGAAGCGTTTGGGACGTTGTTTGTCATCGCGTCTTTGACGTTTCTGCTTCTGCGCATTTTGCCAGGCGGACCGTTCGACAGCGAAAAAGCGCTGCCTGCCGAAATCAAGGCCAACATCGAAGCCCGCTATGGCTTAGACAAACCGGTTCTTGAACAATACGGAAATTATCTTTATGGCCTCGCGACCGGCAACTGGGGCGAGTCGTACAAATACATCGGCCGTTCAGTCACCGACATCATTCTTGAGACTCTTCCGGTTTCAGCCGAACTCGGACTTTATTCGCTGATCTTATCACTCCTCATCGGAATTCCACTTGGTGTGATCGCCGCTTCCAGACACAACACGATTTTCGACACGACCGCGATGCTGATTGCGATATCGGGTGTTGCGTTGCCAAGTTTCGTTGTCGGTCCTGTGCTCGTCATGATCTTCAGTTTCGGTATTCCACTTTCGTTTTTGCACGGGACGCTTCCGCCAGCCCTTTGGGATGGATGGCAGTATATGATCTTGCCCGTCGTGACACTTGGAATACGTCCCGCTGCGATCTATGCACGCATGACCAGAGGAACAGTGCTCGAGGCCATCAAAGCAGATTACGTTCGTACGGCGCGCGCCAAGGGCGTCTCGGAACGAC
>JAYSYF010000349.1:0-3078 GCA_043716655.1 Bdellovibrionales bacterium
GATGGCGTTCGCGGCAAGATCCGTGGATCAAAGATGTGAGTCGCGCTGTCTCACAATGAGACGGCGCAACTGAGTCGCGACGAACCACGCTGAACACAGAGTTGACGAGTGTCTAACCGGTTTCGGCACTCACAGCTTAGAAGTTTTGATATCGATTGAGCGGGTTCGTGAGCGTTTCAAAGTGATTCAATCCGGAACGCCGGTTGCACACCTTAAGTGAGTCGCGGGTATTCGCCAGCGTTTTCACAATGGGCTAGGGAGGATGTTATGGATTCGAACGACAACAAAAAAGATCCACGCAAGGTAATCGATATTTCTGAAAGAATATCTGCGCGGTTGGCGTCGAAAAATCCTCTCGAGAAATTGAAGGCGATGAAAGTTCGACTCGATCTCGAGCAAGCAAAGATCGCAATTCCGGCGTCATTGCTCTCGATCATTGTTGTTGTCTCTCTCGTAGCTAATTCCAAGCTTTTAAACGGTGAAGAAACAGTACAGTCACGAGAAATCGCGTCTGTTGGAACTGTCATCGAACCTGTGCGCGGTATCGCGTCTGTTCCGACTGGAACTTCACAGGATGAAGATCAATTGGTAAAAGAGATGGCGAGCAAAGCGCTCAGCGATATCTCTTCGGTGGGTCGATCTCCTTCGGCACTCGAGAAGTTGAGTCTTGAAACGCTTGAAGGCAAATACGCAATCCGAATGGATGAAGCGCAGAAAATCTCGGAAATCGAAATCTCGGCCAATCAAGTTTCAAACCCAGTTGCGTTTACGTCGAAGTTCATTGAATCGAACCGATCGTGGATGCCGGTTTCTTTTGAGAAGAGCATTCGAATTCAGAACACACAAAATAGCGAGGGCGGACAGCAATCGTTCCACCTTGTTAATGACCTCTCGATTCCCTTGGCGCGAGTAGATGTTCGCCTTGATGGTTCAGGTCGGCTGCTGGCTTTAAAGGTCATTCAGACCAAAGCGACAGAGAGCAAATAATCGCTGCTTCTGCGAAGCAGCGACCGAAGGTCGGCAGCGATTATTCCCGGTATTCTGCTAAGTATTAACTCGACTAGAGCCCAGGCGTGTTTCCACGTTTGGGCTTTCGATCTTTAGGCCTTTTACCGATAAAGTCTTATGGTTCTTGGCAATCCTTTCGAGAAGCAAATCGGCTCGGATAAGAAGCGTAATACGAACGTTGAGGGCACTGCTTTACCGTTTGATCGGTTAGCAGCTCACATCGCCGATCTCGTGCTGCTTGTGCCGATCATGGCGCTGGCAATGGCTCCATTCCGCCGTGCGATCATGGAAGCAAAACTTTTAGATAACGCTTTCGATTCGGATTGGGCACTCATTCAGAGTATCGTCGCTGCGTTCGCCGTGGGCGTAGCGTGGGATACGTTTTTTATTTCGATGTGGGGAACGTCTCCGGGACGCGCGATCTTTGGACTTCGTGTCGTCGACATGTGGAGCGGAGGAAAACCACGATCATTCAACGCGTTTCTTCGTGCGCTAACTTGGTGGGCAAGTGTACTCGCTCTAGGAGCTCCGTTCTTCGGAGTCTATGGAAATTTACGACGTCGTCCACTTCACGATCGCGTTGGCGATACTGAGGTTCGTTCGCGCAACACGCGTCGACAGTCGGCTCCACCGCGCATGACCGAACTTGCAGCGGGCTCGCTATTCACGACCGGTGCAATCTTTTTCGCTGTGTTGATCTTAATGAGCCAAGCGATGGTCGTAAAAGAGCACGCGCGGATGGCGAGTGCGAAGGACGAACCGCGCTTGTGCGAAGACGTGACGAAGGCAGTTGCAACCTGGGAAGCACGCGATGCGAAGCCGACTCGTGTATCGGTTGCATTGAGTCTTAGTTCTGCAGGCGTCATCGATTCGGAGTGTCTCGAGCGCGAGGCCGACTATGCTCTGTGGAACGATCAAGGGCGTCTGCTTGGATATCTCGCAAAGGGTTTGATCCGATACGGCCGAGACTTCGAAGAGTCCGATCAATATTTTGCAAAAGTTTGCGATCTCGAACCAGATTCGGATTCCTGCCGAGTCGTTGGTTGGTATCGAGATTTGGCGATGCGATCAGAAGACATGAGTCCATCGGCTGAAATTACAGCTTCATCTTTCGAGCAAAGTATCGAATCGCTTGAATCGCTCGAAACTTTGGCGCGCTCTATCCTGCCAAATCCAGCTCGCAGCGGAAAAACTTTTGCGTCGCCCGATTGGCTGCGTCTTTTGATGTTGCGCGAGTTGTTTGTGCAAAAAGGCGATCCACAACTTATTTTGCAGCTGACACAGGAACCTGCGAAGCATGAGTCGGTTGGCGCGAAGCTCGTTGAGTATCGTGCTCGTGCGTTGTGGCGGCTGGATCGAAAACGCGAAGCGAAGACAACAGTCTTCGGTTCTGTCGATGCACTTCCGCGATATCAACGAGTGGTGCTGACCTCTTGGCTTTGTAACCGTGAACTTTACGAATCATCATGCTCGACGGATTCGAATCGAGCCTGCGAGATGATGGAAAAATCGGCGGAAGAAGAGACGGGTGATCTCGCGACGCCTTCGTTTGTCGTTGCATCGCTTCGACACGCCGAGTGCAAAATGGGATCGGGCCGTGGAACGGGCAAAGCATTTACCGAGCTAGCGAAATACGCTGAAGAGCCTACCGGTCAGAAACTGATCGAGTCAGTTCGAATGCTTCGAACGGATGAACGTGCCAAAGGTTTGGCTGAGCTTCGCGTATTGGCCGCGAATACTGCCGGAGACGACGACATTTTCGTCACAGAGGCAAATATTCGACTCGTTGAAGAAGCTGCGAAACGTCCCAATGACGATCGCGAAGCGGCGAAAGAACTTTCGAGTCTGCGCGAGCGTTGGTACAAATCGCAGAAGGCTCGTCGTTATGCGGACTGGGGCCGTGCACTCTTTGAAGCGTTGTCGAAACGCCAAGAGTGGAACAAGGCCGCTGAAGTCGGTGTGTTGCTAGGTGCGGAATATGAATCCGATCGCACGTTGCAGGGACGAATTGCCGTCGCTGCATGGAAAGCGGGACAACAACAGCTCGCGACCGAACTCGTCGAAGCGCTC